>WJIJ01000002.1 GCA_014730345.1 Candidatus Zixiibacteriota bacterium
AATGCCATGGGAGATGTCTATCCCGAACTTGCCGAGAAGGAAGTTCATACCACCGAGATTATCAAATCCGAGGAGGAAGCATTCGGGCGAACTCTCGACCGCGGGTTGGAGATATTTACAGATATAGTTAGAAGGCTTGAAAATAAAGGCGGCAAAATAATTCCCGGCGAGGAAGCTTTCAAACTTTATGATACTTATGGCTTTCCGGTAGATTTGACGCAGATAATGGCCGCCGAGAAAGGATTTACCGTAGACCTCGAAGGCTATGATGTTGAACTTCAAAAGCAAAGAGAACGGTCGCGGGAAGGGGCGAAGGATATATCCCTCGGCCAAGCATTAGATTTAACATCCGAATTTATCGGATATGATACGGAGGATGTTAGGGCAAAAGTAATTCACAGTTCGAGTAAAGGTAAAGAACTTACACTTGTCCTTGATAAGACTCCGTTCTATGCGGAAGCCGGCGGACAGGTCGGTGACACCGGCTCTATATTGGGTAATCAATACGGTTTGAAATTAATGGTTAAGGACACGCAAAAGCGGGATAATTATATTGTCCATGAATGCGATCTGCTGGAAGGTGAACCTGATAAGTTGCCAAAACTATCGGAAGTAGAAGCGGTGGTTGACTCCGGGCGCAGAAACCGCATCAAGCGCAACCATACCGCTACCCACCTCCTGCATAAAGCTCTGCGGGATACCCTCGGCGAACACGTCGCCCAGGCCGGTTCATTCGTGGGACCCGACTACCTGCGGTTCGATTTCTCCCATTACAAGGCATTAACCGAAGAAGAGATATCCAGTATAGAGGAGCAGGTTAACCGCGCTGTCCTCGCCGATTATGAAGTTTCTCCCATTACCGATGTTCCTATTGAAAAAGCTAAAGCAGAAGGCGCCATGGCATTGTTCGGCGAGAAATACGGTGAGACCGTGCGGGTTGTGCGAATACTAAAACCTGACGGCGATAAATATTCAATAGAACTCTGCGGCGGGACCCATGTCAATCGAACCGGTGAGATTGGGCTATTCGTCATATCCTCCGAGTCCGCAATCGCCGCCGGTATGCGCAGGATTGAAGCATTAACCGGTGAGGGAGCCTACCGTTACTTGAAGAAGAGGAGCGCGCTTGTTTCTTCCCTCGGGGAAATTTTAAAAGCTACCCCCGATGAAATAGCGGGCAGGGTAGAGTCGCTGTTGGAGAAGAACAAGGAGCTTGGCCGGGAAGTTAATGAACTTCGTAAGGGGCAGGCGTCCGGCGATGCCGAATCATTGATAAAAGAAGCGGTGGAAGTCAACGGCAGTAAGGTGGTGGTTTTTGACCCGAAAGTCGATGACCGCGGACAGATTATGAACATGGCCGACGCGCTCAGGGAAAAACTCGGTTCGGGAGTCGGCGTACTCGGTTCGATAATCAATGGCAAAGTCGCCCTGGTAGCGGTGGTAACCGATGACCTGATTAATCAAAAGAAGGTTAAAGCCGGGGATGTGGTCAAAGAGGTGGCTAAATTGGTCGATGGCTCCGGCGGAGGCAAACCCCATCTGGCCCAGGCGGGAGGCAAGTCACCGGAAAAACTTCCCGATGCCTTAAAAGAAGCGGTAAAAATTGTGGAAAATATCCTGAAATAGTGTTATCATATTCTTATGGAAAGCAGGATTTATAAAGCGGTACTTGATATTATTGAACTAAGGGGAACGGCGTTCGCGGTTCTCTTCGACCCCGACCGGGAGAGTCCCGCCCACCTGGCGGCTTCGGCGGAGATTGCCGAAAAGGCGGGAGTAGATCTGATCTATGTTGGTTCCAGCATGCTCCTTTCCAATAATTTCGATGAAGCGGTGCTGGCCATCAAGAAGGCGACATCCCTTCCGGTGATTATTTTCCCCGGGAATACTCAAATGATATCTACTCATGCGGATGCCATACTCTTCCTATGCCTGGTTTCCTCCCGAAATCCGGAGATGTTGATTGGACAGCAGGTTAAAGCGGCTCCGTTGATTAAGGAGTTGAAAGTAGAACCTATCCCCACGGGTTACATCCTCGTGGAATCGGGAAAACTGAACGCGGCGCAGTTCATGTCCGGTTCATTGCCTATACCGCGGGATAAACCTGATCTAATATGCGCCCACGCGCTGGCTGCGGAATACATGGGAATGAAGCTGGTTTTCACCGATGCCGGTTCGGGCGCGGAATTTCCCATACCGCCGGAAGTCGTTGCGAGATTGAAACAATATATTTCGATTCCGCTGTGTGTCGGCGGGGGTCTGCGTTCTCCGGAAACAGCGGCAGAACGCGCGGCGGCGGGCGCGGATATAATAGTTGTTGGCAATGCCTTTGAAAAGAAAGGCACGACCGGAATGGAAGAGTATGCCGATGCGATCCACTCGGCAAAAAGAACCGGGGCGTTGACCGGCAAATAAGCGGTGGTGTATTGAATCCGGATGATATATTAAAAAGAGCAATCGAGGGGCATCGGGAGGTTCTGGAAAACCTCGGCGGGCGGTTTTTTGATTCGGTTTCGGCGGCATCGAGGGCGATTATCGAAGCCTTCGAAAACGGCGGCCGGCTTTATGCCTGCGGAAATGGCGGCTCGGCGGCCGATGCCCAGCATATCGTTACCGAGTTCGTTGTTCGCCTCGACAGCGGAGATAAACGGGAAGCTCTTCCGGCAACGGCTTTGACTACTAATACGTCATTATTAACCGCGGCTTCCAATGATATCGGTTTCGAATCGGTATTCAGGCGTCAACTCGAAGCCTTCGGCCGGTCCGGCGATATATTGCTTGCTGTTTCCACATCGGGCAACTCCGGCAATGTTATCCGGGCAGTGGAACTTGCCAGAGAAAAGGGCATTACCAGCATAGGGCTATTAGGTTCCGGCGGCGGTGAGCTCAAACCGCTGGTCGATATTGATATAACAATTCCATCCAATAATACCCAGCGCATCCAGGAAATGCATATACTTGCCGGGCATATTATCTGCGAAATAGTTACAACTCACCTGAGAAGTAAAGCTTAGTTTTTTGCCTAAATTATCATAGCGGGATTTTAATTACCTGAGCTGACAGGTTTTTCTTTCATTTTTATCGCGAAAAAATACCGCTCACAGCGAAAAAATCCCTTTACGTTGGGATTGAAATGTTCTATTAATTGAACAATGAAAACGTTGGAGGAATTATATCTATGAGTAATGAATTAATCAGGGAACCTGTAGTAGCCGGAAGCTTTTATCCCGGTGACGCGTCATCATTGACAAGGCAGATTGCCAACCTGTTTTCCGAGGCGGAAAAGCCGGTGATAAACGGGGAGCTGGTGGGATTGGTTTGCCCCCATGCCGGTTATATTTATTCAGGGCATGTGGCCGCGGTTGGTTATAAGTTATTAGAGGGCATGGAATTCGATGTGGTGGCGGTGATCTCACCTTCCCATGTCAACTATTTCGACGGTGTTTCGGTTTATTCCGGAAGCGCTTATACCACACCTCTTGGCAAAGTTGACATCGATACCGAGTTGGCGGAAATGATTTCAACCGGCTCAAATATCGTTTTTAAGGGGGAAATTGGACATGATGTCAGCTCCTTCCGCGGGGAACACGCCCTCGAAGTACAGCTTCCATTTTTACAGATAGTACTGGGCAAATTCAAACTGTTGCCGTTGATTATGGGGGAGCAAAAATATTCCACATGCGAGGGATTGGCCGAAGACCTCTATCGGGTTTTAAAGGATAAAAAAGCTTTAATTGTGGCATCCAGCGATTTATCACATTTCCATTCTTCGCGTGAAGCGGACCGCCTGGACCATGTATTTATTGAGCATTTTGAGGCATTCAATCCCCGCGCTCTTGCCCAATCACTGGACAGTAAAGAATGCGAAGCATGCGGGGGCGGCCCGGTGATTTCGGCTATGATATACGCTAACAAACTCGGTTCACCTTATGCCAAGGCCCTCAAATACGCCGATTCGGCGTCCACATCCGGCGATTTTTCAAATGTGGTTGGTTATTTGAGCGGCGCAATCAGTATAGAATAAAGAGTTCGTATTAATTTGATTAAGATGTTGCCGAATAATATGTTATAGACCGCGTACAAGGAAGTCACAGCTCCATGGTAAGAAACGGCAATTTGATGAAACACACCAAATATTTTCTTAATAGTTCGGTAACGTTAATTATCCTTGGTTTCATCCTCAGCTACCTTCTGGGAAAATCCCCTGAAGTTCAACAACAGATAGTGGAAGAGCAAAAAACTTCTCTCCCGGAGAATGCCAGGGTTATCGAAGGAAGTATAAAGAAAAACAGCTCCCTCTATATGTCCATGTCTGCCGATGGCATCCCCAAAAGTTTAATTTACGGTATAACTTCCTCTCTTCACGAAGTATTCGACCTGAAGAGGTCCATGCCTGGAGATAAATACTGCCTTGAATTCATTCCTCCCGATACAGTTCTTAAATTCGAATACAGTTCGAGTGGATTAGAGAAATACATGGTCTATCCCAGGGAGGATTCGCTGGTAGCGCTAAAGGTGTACAAAGAACTCAAACGGTTCTACCGGGGCGTGCGCGGCAAAGTAAAAGGTTCACTGTGGGAGACCTTGGTGCGCATGGGAGAAGATCCGGTGTTGATAGGAAAGCTGTCGGATATATTCGCGTGGGAAATCGACTTTTTAACCGAGGTTCGCGAGGGAGATGAATTCGATTTCGTGGTTGAAGGTTTTGAGGATGAAGGCAACACGGTTTTTTATGGCGATATTATCGCCGCGCGCTATGTGTTAAGCGGCGAAGACCATTACGCATTCCTCTACCAGGACCCCCAGGGCAAAATGGATTATTTCGATGAGAGAGGGAAATCTCTGAGGAAAACATTACTCAAATCGCCGTTGAATTACCGGCGGGTAACTTCACGTTTTTCGCGTTCGAGGCTTCATCCAATATTGAAAATTCGCCGGCCCCACTACGGTGTGGACTATGCCGCCAAGCCGGGGACTCCGGTCGTCTCCGCCGGAGACGGCAGGGTTATATTCAAGGGATGGCAGAGGGAGTATGGCTATACGGTGATTATCCGCCACGCCCACGGTTATCAGACCTCTTACGGCCATCTTAAAGGTTTCGCCAGAGGAATCGTGAAAAACGGCCGGGTTAAGCAGAACCAGGTCATAGGTTATGTCGGCTCTACCGGCTTGAGCACTGGACCCCATCTCGATTACCGGGTAAAGAAGGATGGAAGGTACGTGGATCCGCTTAAGATGGAATTACCCTCCGCCTCGCCGGTCCCTGCGAATCTGATGGCAGACTTCGAAAGCACTCGTGATGAACTTCTGCTGACCCTTCAGTCGGTTACCGCCGATAAATCATATCGTATCTATGTAGAAAAGCCGCTATACGAAAGCTCTCCCCAGCTTGCCAGCGCCGATGAAAAAGTAGAATCACCGTAACACTAATATATCCCCTTAATCAATAATATCTGTTGATATGGATTAATCGAACTATTATTATTTCGCGTCAGGCATGTATGTAAAATCGACGGAGATGTTTATTGCGAAAAATGGCTTTATCAAAAATGAAAATTAACAAGATTATTGTCCTTGCTCTAAAGGAGGATAGAGCGTTTAATGATATTTCCACTAAAGCAGTTGGAGCTTCCTCGGCAAGGGGCAGGGCAAAGATAATCGCCAGGCAGGATGGAATACTCTGCGGGATTGATATCGCCCGGGAGGCTTTTAAGGCGGTTGATAATAAGCTGAGGCTTAGCGGTAGTTTCAAGGATAGCGACCGGTTGAAAAAAGGCGATGTTGTTTTGGAAATAAAAGGTTCCCAGGCTTCGATACTAATGGCTGAGCGGACCGCGTTGAATTTTCTTTCACACCTGTCCGGTATATCAACTCTTACCTCCAAGTTCGTGGAACGACTGAAAAGCGCCACTACCCGCCTTCTCGATACCCGCAAAACCCTGCCTGGGCTTCGCGATCTGGAAAAGTACGCGGTAGTAGCCGGCGGAGGTGAAAACCACCGCCGCGGCCTTTCGGATATGTACCTGCTGAAAGAAAACCATATCTCCGCCGCCGGGGGAGTGGAAAATGCCCTAAGAAAGGCGTTGTCTCATCGGCGGAAAGTAACATCCCGCCGTAAGGGACCGGCGCCGGCAATTGAAATCGAAGTTACCGGTTTGGATGAGCTTAAAAGGGCGCTGGACTTTGATATAGAGCGGATTATGCTTGACAATTTCAGCGTATCTATGGTAAGAAAAGCAATAGATTTAGCGAAAAAGGCGCGTAATGGAAAGAAGTGGATTGAACTTGAAGTTTCCGGCGGGATAAACCTCGGCAGCATCGGCAAATACGCCAGGACCGGAGTTGATTGCATTTCGGTCGGAGCATTGACCCATTCCGCGCCGGCGTTCGATTTCAGCCTGATTCTGGATAAACGGTAATTTTTGGACAGCGATTACACCGTGGAAAGCGAAGATAGATTGAACATCTTTATTATAGCTGTTATCTCTTTTGTGGCATTGCTTGTGCAATTTTACGATGTTATCATTGCACCCGTTTTAGGCAGTATTGGCCTTATTGCCGCTATTGGGGGAATGTTGTGTATTATCCCTATCGCCCTGATAGCGGTTTGGAGGGGACTTAAGGGGGGAATCTGGGCTTCCCTCGCTTTTTCGCTGGCGGCTGTAGTTCATTTTATCTTTGCCCCGAAATTGGAAGGCGGTTTAACATCCACCTCCGCCGAAATTATAAGTTTCATTGTCGCAGGTCTGGTAATCGGTTACCTGATGGAGCAGGGAGAAGAAGAATATACCGACGAAACGGCTGAAAGAGAATTAATCCCGAGAAGTGAACATACCGAGGATTTAGTGAGACTTGCGAACATGGTGGCCAGGGAGATGAAACCGCCCCTTTCAACTTTGCGTAATACGCTTTTCGACCTCAAAAAGGGGGAGTCAGCGGATACAATCAATGGGAGCTATGATACTCTCGAAAGAGAAGTTGAGAGGCTTAATGGAGTGGTTGCCGACTATCTCGATTTCTCCGCCCCAAAGGTTACCCACACCGACAGGATCAAGGTACCCGCGGTTTTGAAAGAAGTTGTTGAGCAGGTCAGTAAACAAGCCAAACGGGTGGGAGTACGGCTTTCCTATGATAACAATGTCGATTTCGAAGGTTATACCCTCGGCGATAAGGACCGTCTGAGCAGGATGTTTTTGAATATACTGATTAACGGTTTGCAGGCCAGCGAGGGCGGCGGGCAGGTAACAGTCAGATGTTCACATGATAATTTGAAAAGCGAGATGATAATCGAGATAACCGATACGGGGCCGGGTATAAACGATGAAATCCGGGAGCGTATCTTCGAGCCGTTTTATTCCACCCGGAAACGCGGTTCGGGTTTGGGACTTTCCATATCGAAAACAATAGCCGAAGAACATAACGGCGTCCTTACCGCCGAAAACGCGACCCCTAACGGGGCTAAGTTTACAATTCGTCTTCCGGCTACCGATAAAAAGGTAGTCGAAGAGATATAAAAAATTAACCGAGCCTATTAATGCATCTGCGATCTGAATACTTTGGACAGGCTCGGTTTATTATTTGGTTTTTCAATGATTTAATAATCGACTTTGACCACGAATTCCTTGCCGTTTTTGGTTGTTGTACATGTAACCTTTCCACCCTTGATCACCGGTATCTTCACTGTGTCGCCCGGGTCGATTCCTTTTTTATTCTTCTTGCCCGCGACCGGCATGGAGAAAGAGTAATGGCCTTTTAATTTGTCGATTGTGGTGACTAATATCATAACTTACCTCCGTTATTTACGGTACCGGGGGCGCTAACCCCCGGTAGAGGAGAAGCCGGAGGGGACGGACTTCCCCATAATTTATCATCATTCCCCCCAGATGATTTCTATTTTATTCCTCGGAATCCGAAAAAGTCAACACAGCGGAAATCCTGTGGGTAGCCCCCAGGTCGGCATTCGGCAGGTAGGTATAATCAAGGGAGTGCCCCCACATCTTGAGTCCGCATCCAAAAGATAAATTGCCATCGCTGTTGTTAGCCTCGCTGGGACGGAAACCGCTTCTCAGGGCGAAACAATCCATCAGCGAATACTCGGCGCCGATAGCCATCCTTTCGGTGCCGTCCCGGGAGTAACCATACTCGGCTCCTATTACCACCGGGTAATAGAGAGTGTGGTATCCCACGCCCATACGGTATTCAGTAGGCAACGCGAAACTTTCATTTTCATATTTTATCGCCGAACCAAGGTTGGCCGCGCCGAATGAAAAGCTCCAGCGTCCGAAATCATAGAGCATACCCAGGTCGAACGCCCATCCGCTGGCGCTTAGATCGGATATACTCTGGCGTATGTTTTTCGCTCCCAGGCCGAGGCTTAAATTATCGGTGATTTTATGACCATAGGATAAACCATAAGCGATATCGTAAACTTTGAACTCCCGCGTAGGCGCGTCATTGGCGTCATAACCCATTATTGAACCCATATGCAGGTATGATACCGAAAAACCCAGCGCCCCGTTTTTTCCGATGGGCGAACCATAGGCGGCGTATTCATGTTGCAGGTCCATATAATGTTCGTTGTGCTGGAGCATCAACGCTACGGATTTGACATTGGTCAATGCCGCCGGATTCCAGTAACACGCGCTCGGGTCATTGGCGATGGCGCTGTAAGCGCCTCCCATGGCGATCGCGCGCGAACCGGCGCCGATGTTTAAAAATTCGGCGGCCGATGAACCGGCTCCGTCGGCGATTACATTTGTGGAAAAGCAAACTGATATTATTAACGATAAAGCTATTCCATAGAGAAGTTTTCCATTTTTATAGCGGCGCATGGCGTTCCTCCTTGCCCGTATTAAGGGTTTCATCGCGGAAGTTTAATCGCAATCCGCATGCCATGAGCGTGAATGGATTTAGTCTGTCTAACTGCAAGTTAATAAACATCTTACATAACTCATACCTGCCTTCCGTTATCCGGGGGCAGTTAAAATTCTGAACAGCATATCCGATTATAGATATGCCTGCGCCGCCCGAATATTTTTCCGGAAAGCTTCTGGAGAGGGTATTTCATTGTTGTTAAATTACTTACCGATACCGATTATCAGAAGAAAAGCATATTGTAGAAGAAATGACCAAAGTTCGAATCGGGAACGGCTTATTGTTGGTACTGTATCGATTATAAATGTAATTAAATTAATTATCAATCAAAAAAGAGAAATAATTCACAAACTTTTTATACTGATAATGGATTTCATCTCCTCTTTCATCTTATTTTTTCTCACTACAGTATTGTTGTTGTAACCTGTTGAATGTTATAGTATTACTTAACTATTGATAATAGTTGCCGATACATATATATCATATCGTCTTCCAAGGCAATTGTTTAATCACCTTTTTTTCAATTTTTTTGAGGTTGTTAGACAGGAGAGTTTTCGGTGGAAATGTCAATGGAAAGAAAAATATATCCAGGATGAAAAACTAATAATTCTTTACTTGCTTTAATAGCTAAAGTTGTTGATAATATCTTCTCAAATTTAAAGGAGACAATTATTTCAGTGAACAAATTGTCGATTGATTATTAGAAGAGGAAACATTTTCATAGTATAATCTAAAGAATAAATTTTAGATACCGGAGGGAAAATTGCCTGCAACATTATCAAAAAAGATAGAGGATAAATCTGCTGTCGTGGGAATACTGGGTTTAGGTTATGTTGGTTTACCTCTTGCGGTTGAGTTCGCCAAAGCGGGTTTTAAAGTTATAGGAATTGACGTATCCGAAAACAAGGTCAACCTGGTTAATAACGGGGAATCGGATATCGATGATATACCCTCCGAGCAGGTGAAAATCCTGCGCGATGCCAACCGCCTGGAAGCAACCACTGATTTTTCGATAATCAAGGAAACCGATTGCATCGCGATATGTGTGCCCACGCCGCTTAATAAGACCAAAGACCCTGATGTTTCTTTCATACTTAAAGCGACCGAGGAGATAAAGAAATATCTTCGCAAGGGACAGCTCATAGTTTTGGAATCGACTACTTATCCGGGTACCACCGATGAGTTGATACAGCCGATACTGGAATCCACCGGGCTGGTGGCGGGCAAGGATTTCTTTCTCGCTTTTTCTCCGGAACGCGTTGATCCCGGAAATAAACAGTTTAACACATCCAATACCCCGAAAGTAGTGGGGGGAATCAATGAGCAGTCCACTGAAGCCGCCAAGTTGTTTTATGAACAGGTAATAGGGGAAGTTATTCCGGTTTCTTCAACAAGGGCGGCGGAGATGGTTAAGTTATTGGAAAATACATTCCGTTCGGTTAACATCGGGTTGGTTAACGAGGTTGCCTTAATGTGCGCCCGGTTGGAAATCGATGTGTGGGAAGTAATCGACGCGGCGGCCACAAAGCCTTTCGGTTTTCTTAAATTCTACCCGGGACCCGGACTCGGCGGGCATTGTATCCCCATTGATCCGCATTACCTTTCATGGAAATTGCGTTCGTTGAATTATTACGCCCGTTTTATCGAACTCGCCGGGGATATTAACTCGAGCATGCCCGAGCATATAGTGGACCTTGTCGCCCAATCGCTTAACAAGGAAAAGAAAAGCATCGCCGGTTCAAAAGTTTTAATCCTGGGAGTGGCTTATAAAAAGGATATTTCCGATGTTCGCGAATCGCCGGCTCTGGATATAATCAGGATACTTGAGAACCGTAATGCCAGGGTTACCTATCATGATCCGTATGTTCCCAGCGTGAGGCTCGACGGCAGGACCGCGAAGTCAAGCCCATTGACGGAAGCAACCTTGAAGAAGGCCGATTGTGTGGTTATTGTAACTAACCATAGCGATATAGATTATAAGTGGGTCGTGGATACGAGCAAACTAATAGTTGATACCCGCAACGCGACCAAAGATATTAAGGCGGGAAGAAGCAAAATTACAAAGCTGTAGCGAATATCCATTTATAATTAAGGAGTTTGCAGGCGTTCTCGCGGTCTATACAATATTTATAGAAAACACTCAATTTTTTTAAAAAGTTACTTGACAAAATAGTAACTAATTAGCTATTATTTATCGGAAGGGGTATATAGGGGAAGAAAGTGCTAAGGAAATTTACTATCTTTTAAGGAATAGAGACCATGTGGATCGCCGAACCAGTTTAATGAAGGAGGAGGTGTATAGTTTTTTAGATTGGGATCGTTTTTACAGTTTTTACTTTTTACAAAATGTGCGGTTGACGGAACATTGTCCTAACGTTCCATTTTGAAGCTAACGGATTTACCAGGGATGGTAAAAAATGTCGCCGAAAAGCAGCATGTGCCAATTGAATTTTACCTGATTGGAGGCCTGCGTTGGAGATCACGGAAATCAGAATAACCCTGCGGAACGAAGAAAAGTTGAAAGCTTTTGCCAACGTAACCTTCAACAATGCGTTTGTTGTAAGGGGTTTAAAAGTTATCAAGGGTAAAAAGGGTTTTTTCATTTCGATGCCTTCCCGTAAGCGCAAAGACGGGACGCATCACGACATCGCCCATCCTATCAACAACGATACTCGAAAAAGGATTGAGGATGCCGTGCTGGAGGCATACGAGAAAGAACTAAAGGACAGAAGCGGAGAACCGGTAAGCAGTCAAGCCGATGAGTTTGGCGAGTATTGATTCATAAATCCGCTAAAGTATATAGCGCCCGGTTAATTCGGGCGCTTTTTATTCGATAGGATTTTTAGAGTAAACGGAATTTACCAATAAACAATCAGGACTACGGTGAGTACAGCATCCAAAACTATCTTGCCTGCCGTAGGATTAGTTGCATTACTTATTAGTCTTTTATCGGGGGTTGATTTATTTGCGGTAAAACCCAATGATGGGCTTAACTGGAAACTCGGAGGCGAGATACCCAGGGTAGATGAAGTAGTTCCCGGCGGACCCGGTGACCGGGCTGGAGTACGCGTTGGCGATGTTATCCTCGGTATAAATCATACTCTGGTTAATTCTCCCATCGAGGCGGCAAGAATATTAGCCGGCCGGGACGTGGGCGATGAAGTCGAGTATTTAATCCAGAGGGGCGATGATATCCTTCGAGCCGATTTGAGGCTGGAAAGCTATCGTATCGGCGGGCCGCTCGATTTGTTTTATCTGATACTCGGCTTAATGTACGCGGCGGTTGGAGTATATGTTTACATACGCAGGCCGGATTATCTTCCCGCGAAAATTTTCTACCTCTTGAATATCTCGTTTATGGTATTTCTATCCTGCAGTTTCCGTAATTCTTCATATTACTGGGTAGATATTGTAATTGCCAATGCCGACGCGCTAGCGCTGTTTTTGATGCCAGCCTTTTTTCTGCATTTCTTTCTGATTTTTCCCCGCCGTAAGGAAGTATTGAACCGTATCGAGTTTCTTCCTGTGTTGATTTACGGCATTCCTCCATTGTTTTATGTCTATTTTTCCTTCAACCAGGTTTACGGATATGGCAACCCGCTGGAGTTGTGGGGAATAAATATATACAACTGGGTTATACTTTCACTCTACCTTTTAGCCGGGCTTATCTCTCTGGTGCACAGTAACGCGACCACTAAAAATCCTGTTGAGAAAAGGCAGATACGGGTACTGTCATGGGGGGTGGTGCTGGCGGTGATTCCTTTCGTGTTTTTCGGTGTTGGTTCTATTTTGTTTTTCGAGACCAAGGAGCTCGCGTTTTTAGGCATTTTCCCGTTGATGTTTATCCCGGCTTCAACCGCTTATGCCATAATCCGCCACCGGCTTTTTGAAGTTGAGTTTTATATACGCCGCAGTATCATCTATGGTTTGTTGACCACCGCTGTAATTGTTTTTTACATAATCCTGGTGGAGGTTATCGGATTTTTCCTCGAGCCGGTTTTCGGCGAAAAGAACCGTCTGGTGATGGTGGGGGCGATACTCGCGGTTGCCCTTGTTTTCGCGCCACTGAGACAGCGCGCCCAGCGTCTCCTCGAAAGGCTTTTCTACAAGAGGGATTACCGGCTTAACCTGTCGGTCAAAGAACTGACCTCCCCGTTAATGGAATCCGGCGATATCTATGAAATCGGGAACAATATCACCATCAGTATAAAGAAAAATATCGAGCCGTCATTGATCGCAGTACTTGTTTTTGAACCGGAAGGAGGAAGGGTCCGGGTTATTTCATCGGAAGGATTGCCACCGGGGGTAAACCTGGTGTCCGGGCCTGTCGATTCAGAATCCGGATTGATAAAATTTATCGCCGAACGTGAAGGCGTGGTTTTTGTAAGGGACCTGGAGGAGGAATACGAGGGAGATCTTACTTGCGGTCAATTGAAAAGCAACGGTGTCGAGTTAGTCATACCGGTGAAATATCAGGATAAATTAACCGGGTTAATACTACTGGGACACAAACAGGATTACGAGATATACTCCCTGCTGGAGATTGAACTGTTGATGTCGGTTGCCCGGCAGGCGGGAGTTTCCATGCAGATAATCTACCTCGCGGAAAAGATCTCCGAGACCAACAAACAACTTCTCCAGTCAGAACACCTGGCTACCCTTGGAAGATTGGCCGCGGGCGTAGCCCATGAAATCCGTAATCCGCTGACATCCATAAAGCTCAACCTGCAGTCTCTCCGGAGGTCGGCGCAGCCGGATACAGTTGATAACCGCAGGCTGGGGATAATTCTCCGTGAAACCGACCGTTTGGAAAAACTGGTTAAGGAGATGATGATATTCGCCCGGCCCGTGGAGATGAAAATCGAGCAAATGAATTTGAAAGAGGTAATAAACAATTCCATTGAGGATTCCGGTATGGCGGATTATCCGGATGTTGATGTATCGGTAATCGTGGATGATAGAACTGGAATAATCAACGCGGATGCCCGGCGGTTGGAGCAGGTATTAACCAACCTGATTCAGAACTCGCTTCAGAGTTTTCGGGGACGTGGAGGTACAATAGAAATAAACGCCGGCCATTTCGGCGATAAAGCCATTGGAGATACCCAAAGGGGAGTTTTAATAAAAGTCCGGGATACTGGACCGGGTATTGCCGAGGAAAACAGGGACAAGATTTTCGAACCGTTTTTCACCACCCGCTCGGAAGGCACGGGGTTGGGGCTGGCTAATTGTAAAAAGTTCGTGGAATTGCACGGGGGATGGATTAAATTAAATCCGGAGATTGATGAGGGCACCGAAGTTTGGATATATCTACCACAGTAGAGCGGAGACGGTTTGAGCAAGCGGAAAATTCTAATTATAGATGATGACCGTTCGATATGTGAAACCCTGGAGTTGGAGTTTCAATCGAGAGGGTATGATACCCGCAGTTCTCTCGACGGCGAATCGGGTTTAAAAAGTTTTGAGGAGTATTCCCCGGACCTTGTTCTTCTCGACCTGCGCCTTCCCGATTGTATCGGAATCGATGTTTTGAAGAAGATAAAGGAGATCAAACCGGAGCAGGTTGTGATAATGATGACGGCTCACGATGATATGGAAAACACTATCCAGGCTGTGCAATCAGGTGTCTATGACTATATCCACAAACCCCTCGACCTTGACCAGTTGGAGATGGCGCTGGGAAGGGCATTGCAGATACGGGAACTCTCCGACCGTATGGAAGGTATTGTATCGGAGATAAGCAACAAGTACCGGCTGAACCGGCTGGTAGGTAAATCCCCGGGGATGCTTGAGGTTTTTAAATCTATAGGCGCGGCCACAACCAGCAAGGTTACCGTTTTAATCACCGGGGAATCCGGCACCGGCAAGGAGTTGATCGCGCGGGCGATTCATTACAACAGCAAGTACAAAGCGTATCCTTTCGTAGCTATCAACTGCGGGGCGATTCCCGAAAACCTTTTCGAGTCGGAACTTTTCGGCTATGTCAGGGGCGCGTTTACCGGAGCCGCCGGGGACCATGCCGGCAAACTCGAGAGCGCTGAAGAAGGGACCCTTTTCCTCGATGAGATAAGCGAACTCCCGCCCCAGATGCAGGTGAAGCTTTTGAGGGTTTTACAAGAGAGGGTTTACAGCAGGCTTGGCTCCAACCAGGAGCTTGAGTTCAACGCCCGTTTAATAGCGGCGACCAATACCGATTTGGAGGAATTGGTTAAAGAGGGCAGGTTCCGGGAGGACCTTTACTATCGTTTGAAAGTAATGGAAATCGACGTACCGCCGCTGAGAGCGCGCAGGGAAGATATCCCGGCATTAACTGAGTTTTTAATAGACAAGATCAATAAGGAATTTGATAAGAACATTACCCACATCTCCCCCGGTATATTCCAGCACCTCCAAAAATTCGGTTATCCGGGTAATGTCCGCCAGCTCGAAAATATTCTAAGACGCGCGGTGGTTATGGCAAAAAGCGACACCCTGTTCTGGGATGACCTGGCTCCTTTCGTGGATATGGAGAGCAAATCAGCGGAAATGACCGAAGGCGGATTAACGACATTAGATGAAATGGAGAAAAGGCACCTGTTGAAGGTTCTCGAGGCCACCGGCTGGAACAAGTCGAAGGCGTGCCGCGTGCTCGATATATCCCGTCCCACCCTTGACCGCAAAATTGAAAAATACGATCTCGGTTCCGATTAATCCGATTCCCGGATAAAGGATTCAATTCTCCTTTTTAAGTCATCCCGCGCTTCCCTGAATGCCTTTAAGATATTATCTTCGGTACCATTGGCTTCCGCCGGGTCATCTATCGGCCAGTGTATTTTTTCGGCATTTCCGGGAAACATGGGGCATTCCTCCTCCGCTCGGCCGCATACCGTTATTACGTAGTCGAACTCATCGCCGATATAATCATCTATGCTTTCCGAACGTTGCTCCGATATGTCAATTCCCAATTCTCCCATTACGCCAATCGCCAGGGGATTGACGAAGCTGGGGGATGTTCCGGCGGAATAAACCTCGAATTGTCCGTTGCTCATTTCCCTGAGCAATCCTTCTGCCATTTGCGAACGGCATGAATTGGCGGTGCAAATAAAAATTATCTTCTTCAAGAGCTGTCCTTTACTTGTCTATCGACTTGAACAATTCAGTCAGCTGGTTAACATCGGGTACCGACCCGGATGATACCAACTTCTCCTCAACAATCAGTGCGGGCATCATCCGCGCCTTGTACTTGTTATAGTCGGATGGTTTGCGTGATTTTTCGATTGAAAGCTCCACTCCGCTCTGCTCGCCGGCCTTTTGAATGTTGCTTTCTATCATTTTGCATTTCGTGCATCCCATACCTAAAATTTTTACGTTAATCATCATATCCTTTCTGAACTATTGGAACTTTGATAATGTTCAATATTACAAGAAATTACGCATGTTTTTAAGCGTCTGCCACAACTAATAATAATTAAAAATCCTTGACAATTCAAGTTGGTGTATTTACAATGGTGGTTTATGAAAATTACTTTTAGCGAGATCGAAGCGGGTAAATCAAGCTATGAATTTGACGTTGAACCCGCCGAGATGAGATTCGACTTTCCGGATGCCCAATTCCAGCAAAGAGTTAAAGCCGCGGTCAGGGCTTTCGCGTCCGGAGATGAAATTATAATAGATGGAACAGTCGAAACTTCTGCCATTATGGAATGCAGCAGGTGCCTGGCTGATTTTGAAATCAAGCTGAAGGCCCCCGTTAAGCTGATAATTCAGAGAAACGATGAGATGCAGGACGATGACACCGGCGATGAAAATTTCGATATTGTATCCAAATCGGTTAATGAATACGATCTTGCTCCATACTGCCGGGAACAATTGCTTGTTGAATTACCTAATAAGCCGTTATGTTCCGAGGACTGTGAAGGATTATGCCCGGTATGTGGAGGGAATTTAAATGAAACACATTGTGATTGTTCAATTGAAAGCGATAGCGGCCATTGGGAAAAACTGCGGGAAATTTTTAAAGGCGGCAATTCGTAAATAGAATAGGAGACACTAATGCCACTTCCGAAGCGAAGACATTCTCATGCCAGGGGCGCGAAACGTCGTACACACTGGAAACTTCAATCACCAAATTTGGTAAATTGTTCTCATTGTGGGCAAAAACGGCGCCCTCATCATATCTGTCCGCACTGCGGGTATTATGACGGCAACCAGGTAATTCCGGACGAGAAGCTTAAAAGTTGAAAATAACACAGGACGCAAACAAAGCTATCCTAAAAGAACTCAATCCTGAGCATAAAGTGCGCATAGCTCTGGATGCGATGGGCGGTGATTATGGTCCGTCGGTGGTGGTCGAAGGAGCTCTGTTGGCCGCGGCCGAGTACGGCCAATCGGTGGAACTGGTGCTTGTCGGTAATTCCCGGATGATAGATAGTGAGTGTGAACGGCACAAGCTGGGAACGCCTCCATTCGAGATTATGCATACTACTGAAACGGTGGGAATGTCCGAAAACGCCATCAGGGCCTACCGTACCAAGAAGAATTCATCCCTTACAGTTTCTCTCGACCTTCAGAAAAAAGGCAAAGTATCCGCGACAGTCTCTGCCGGGCATACCGGAGCGGTAATGACCCATTCCCTGTTTTTACTGGGCCGGCTCTCCGGAGTTCACAGGCCCGCCATCGCGGTGGTACTTCCCACTGAAAAAGACAAAGTAGTGGTGGTGGACGTGGGAGCCAATCCCGATTGTAAAGCTCATCATATGTATCAATTTGGGGTAATGGGCTCGGTCTATGCCAGTGTTATCCACGCCAAGAAAAATCCCAAGGTCGGATTACTTTCAATAGGGGAGGAATCGAGCAAGGGCAATGAACTAACCCTGGACACCCACAAACTCTTCACGAAATCGAATTTGAATTTCAACGGCAATATCGAAGGACGGGATATACTTACCGGTAAATGCGATGTTGTTGTCTGCGATGGTTTTGTGGGCAATGTAATCCTCAAATTCGCGGAAAGCGTAGGCGGTTTTATCCGCAGTCAAACTAAACGGCAAGTGGGTAAAAACCTTATATCGAATCTGGGCGCTTTGCTCATACGCCCTGCCATGCGCCGGGTGCGTGAAAAGATGGATTATGCCGAATACGGCGGCGCTCCGCTATTAGGAATAGACGGGATATGTATAGTATGCCACGGCGGTTCATCGGCAAAGGCTATCAAAAACGCTATAGGCGTAGCGGCTGTAATGGCGGCGGATAAACTAAATTTGAAAATCAAAAAACATCTTGAAGCCAATGGAAATCTCTCCAACGGCGCTACTAAGGACGGCAAGCAAACATCGATCGACCAGGCGGACCACCAGATGGATTCAATAAACGAGGGTTGAAAATGTACGCGCATCTTATCGGAACCGGGTCCTCAGTACCGGAGAGGGTATTGACCAATGCTGACTTAGAGAAGATGGTGGATACTGATTCGGAGTGGATAGAGACCAGGGCGGGAATTAAGGAACGGCGGATAACATCGGATGACGAATGGGTTTCTGATCTCGCCACCGAGGCGGCGCGTAAAGCTCTTGAACACGCAGGTATGTCTCCTAAAGAGCTGGATTTAATAATATGCGCCACCGTTACCGGCGATACCACTATGCCCTCGGCGGCTTCTATTGTGCAATACAACATAGGGGCTGGCGGCGCGACCTATGATCTTGGATCCGCTTGCCCCGGTTTCCTGTATGGGCTGGCGACTGCCAAGGCCTATATCGAATCGGGTATGTTCAGGAATATCATGGTAATTGGCGCGGAAACGACCTCAAAAGTTGTTGATTTTACCGACCGGAACACCTGCATCCTTTTCGGGGATGGAGCCGGCGCGGTTGTGATTACCGCCACCGAGGAGGAAGGCGGTATTATGGAAGTGGAGATGGAATCCGACGGCGCGCTGGGGCATCTTTTATACCTCCCCGGTATGAGACAGAGAATCCCCGTGTTAAGGGAAAAAGATCCGGTTCCGCTTTATGTTAAAATGCAAGGTAATGACCTTTTCAAGTACGCGGTGAAGTCCATGGCCGACTCTTCGGTTAAGGTTTTAGAAAAAGGCGGTCTGGGCATAGATGATATTAAATACCTGATACCGCACCAGGCGAATATACGGATTATCGAAGCAACCGCGAAGCGCGCGGGAGTTCCCCTTGAAAAAGTGCTGATAAATATCGAGAAATTCGGGAATACATCTTCGGCGACTATACCTATAGCCTTCGATGAAGCCGTCCGCGACGGGCGAATTCAGAAAGGCGACGCTTTAGTTGGTGTTTCATTCGGCGCCGGATTGTCATGGGGAGCGGTTCTGTTCAAATGGTATTAATCGGAAAGAAATATAATGGGCGAGAATTCGAATAAAGTCGCGTTTGTGTTTCCCGGCCAGGCATCGCAGTATGTCGGAATGGCAAAAGAATTTGTCGAGGAATATCCCCCCGCCAGTGAAATGTTCGATACGGCGGCTGATATCCTTGGATTTGATTTGAAAAAAATATGCCTTGAAGGACCGGCTGATAAACTGGTCCAGACCATGTATACCCAACCAGCCCTGTTCCTGCATTCGGTAATCGCGGATAGATTCCTTGCTGAGAACGGCATCCGTCCCCATTGCGGAGCCGGCCACAGCCTCGGGGAGATCTCGGCATTGACCGCCGCGGGAGTGTTGAGTTTCGAGGACGGTTTGAAGGTAGTGCGTATGCGGAGCAGCGCCATGCAGACCGACTGCGATAACAATCCCGGTACAATGGCGGCGGTGATAGGGCTCGGCATAAATAAAATCAAAGAGATTTGCGAGAGTATCGACGGCATAGTCCAACCGGCCAATTTCAATTCTTCTTCCCAGATAGCGGTCTCAGGGGAGATTGAAGCGGTGGATGAATTTATGGCTAAAGCGAAAGATGCCGGCGCGAAAAGGGTGGTCAAGCTTGCCGTGGGCGGCGCATATCATTCGCCCCTTATGCAAAGCACAATGAAGAAATTGGAAGAACTTTTTGAGGATATATCGTTTTCCAGGGCGGAGTTTCCGGTTGCGGCGAATGTAACTGCCGGCTATTACAATGAAGATAAATCCCCCGCTGAATACCTGGTTAAGCAGATACAGTCCCCGGTTTTATGGCACCCGTCGATGGAATTTCTTGCCAGCGAGGGCGTAAATACATTTATTGAGGTTGGTCCCGGCAATGTTCTCCAGGGATTGATAAAGCGCTCCGTTAAAGGGGTGGAACTTGGTTCATTTGAGAAACCGGGACAATTACAGGCGGTAAGGGAACTGATAGAGGGAAAATAAAATTTCGAAAAAAAGGCGAAATTATTATGGATTTTAGCGGAAAAAGAGTTTTAATTACCGGCGCCGCCAGAGGAATCGGTCTGGAGATAGCCCGTCAATTCGGCGAGCGCGGAGCAGAGTTGGTAATAACCGATTATGATCGCGACGGCGGCGGCAAAGCCGAAGAAGAATTGAAAAAAAGCGGCTTCAAAGCCGGGTTTATCCCGGCGGATGTGAGCGACGAAACACAGGTCTCGGACATGTTCAAAAAAGTTGCCGAGGGCGGCAAACTTGATATATTGGTGAACAATGCCGGGATCATAATTGATAAGTTATTGGTGAGGATAAACGAAAGCGACTGGGATAAAGTCATCGACATTAACTTAAAAGGCACGTTTCTCTGTCTGAGGGAAGCATCCAAATTGATGCTGAAAGCAAAAAGCGGAAAGATTGTAAATATAAGTTCTATGGTCGCTCTCGGCGGTAATCCGGGTCAGGCTAACTACACCGCTTCCAAGGCGGGAGTCATCGCCCTTACCAAGACCGCCGCGAGGGAATTGGGACCAAGAGGAATCAATGTCAATTCGGTAGCTCCGGGATTTATTCAAACCGAGATGACCGCGAACCTGCCCAAGGCTAACACCGATATGTACCTGGCCGCCATGTCTATTAAGCGTCCGGGCACACCGGCGGATGTGGCTAACGCGGTGATGTTTTTGGCTTCCGATGAAGCTTCTTACATTACCGGGCAGACCCTGGTCGTCGACGGCGGCTACTGGATGTAGGAAATAATTAAATTAAGATAATTAAACAAGTGAGGTGAACAGGTGTCAATCGAACAAAGAGTAAAAGACATTATCGTTGAGCAGTTGGGTGTTGACCCTGCTCAGGTGAAAGAAGATGCTTCTTTCCTCGATGATTTGGGAGCAGATTCTCTGGATACCGTCGAGTTGGTGATGGCTTTGGAAGAGGAATTCGGAATGGCTATTCCGGACGAGGAAGCGGAGAAGATTTCCAAAGTCGCCGACGCGATCGATTATATAAAGAAAAACGCGCCAGCGGAATAATCTAAATTAATATAAGTTAGTGCCGGCTTCCGTTTTCCGGGGGCCGGCTTTTAAAAGTGGTTAAGGTCCCTTAATGATTGCAAGACTTTTATGAAGCGTAGGGTCGTAATAACAGGCGTAGGGGTAGTCGCTCCTACCGGCTTGAAAGCCAATGAACTGTGGGAGTCCCTGCTTTCCGGCCGCCCCGGATGCACCGAGATTACCAGGTTTGATACAACCGAATATCCAACTAAGATTGCCTCGGAGGTCAAGAATTTTAACGCGGAAGACCATTTTGACCGCAAGCAGGTCCGCAGGCTGGATATCTCCCAGCAGTATGCCATGGTAGCTACCAAGGAAGCCATCGAGGATAGCGGTTTTATATCCAATGGGCATAACCCGGAACGCGCCGGGGCTATAATCGGCTCTGGTATCGGTGGAATTGAGACGTTCGCCCAGCAGTACGAAATTTTAATGAAGAAGGGCCCCAGCCGTATTTCTCCCTTTTTCATTCCCATGATGATTTCAGATATGACCGCGGGATTGGTTTCGATGAAATATGACCTGCGGGGAGCCAATTACGCAACCGTTTCCGCGTGCGCTTCCAGCGCACATGCCCTTGGAAACGCATTCAGGGTTATCCAGAGCGGTGAAGCGGATGTAATGGTAACCGGTGGAGCAGAAGCCGCTATAATACCTATCGCTTTCGCCGGGTTCTGCCAGCAGAAAGCGATGTCCACCAATAACAGCAATCCGGAGAAAGCATCCCGGCCCTTCGACGGCAAGCGCGACGGATTCGTTATGGGAGAGGGCGCGGCAATTTTGGTTCTCGAGGAACTCGAGCACGCCCTGAAGCGGGGCTCGAAGATTTACGCCGAACTCGTTGGTTATGGGATGTCCGGCGATGCCTATCATGTTACCGCCCCGGAACCAGGCGGCAGGGGCGCTACATTGGCTATGAAGGCGGCTATGGAGGACGCCCGGATCAAAACCGAAGATGTTAATTACATTAATGCCCATGGCACCGCCACCGAACTCGGTGATATTTCCGAAACAAGGGCTATCAAGGCTGTATTTGGAGAGCATGCGTATAAAATAGTAGTTAATGCCACCAAATCCCTGATAGGTCATTTGCTGGGCGCCGCCGGCGCGGTGGAAACCGTGGTTACCGCTTTATCTATCCGCGACGGCAAAATCCATCCTTCCGTTAACCTGGAATATCCTGATCCCGAGTGTGACCTCGATTATAATCCCAATCAAGCCCGTGAACTCGACGTAAAATACGCGCTCACTAATTCGTTCGGATTCGGGGGGCATAATGTGACCTTGATATTAAAGAAGTATGAACAGAACTCTTAATTCCATGTGATAATTCAATAAACCTCGTTAGTGATGACACTTTTTAAACGGTTAAGAAGGTTATTCGATAAACCGCCTTCCCGAAATCAAAACAACTCTGATACTGATATCGATACTCACGGGGGAAAATCTGCCAGTTTGAATAATTTGGTTTCCGCCGAACAACTGGCGGAGCTGGAGGAAAAATTTTACTACCGATTTAACAACAGGGAAATGCTGATGGCGGCTCTTTGCCATCGCTCGATCCAGAACACTAACGGTTCCGGCGAACTTCAATCCAACGAGCGCCTGGAGTTTTTAGGGGATTCAATACTGGGAATGGCGATATCGGAATTCCTTTTCCGGAAATACCCGCAATATCGTGAAGGTAAGCTGACCAAGTTGAAAGGGTCGTTGGTCAGTGAAGCGGTGCTTTACAAGGTGGCTAAGAAAATTGATCTTGGCAAGTACCTTATAATGAGCGATGATGAACATCGCAGCGGGGGCCGGGACAGGAAAACAATCCTCGCCGACGGTTATGAGGCGGTCCTGGGAGCTATTTTCCTCGACGGCGGGTTGGAACCCGCAAAAAACGCGGTGAATCACCATATACTGGAAAATCATAAGTCGCTTATTGCCGGTGATGAGCATGTAAACTACAAAGGGCGCTTGCTGGAGCATATGCAGGGACGGGGTATGGGAGTTCCCCGCTATGAAGTGCTTAAAGAAGTGGGTCCCGAACATAGAAAAATTTTTAAAGTTGCCGCGAAAATCCGCAACAAGCACATGGGAGTAGGTCACGGGCGTACCAAAAAAGAAGCCGAGCAGTGGGCGGCTAAAGTAGCCCTTGAAAAACTCACGGCAAATGATAAAAACCAGAAAGCGGGCGAGTGATGGATTATTTTTTCAATGAAACGCAGGAAGAAATCCGCGAGTTGGCATACAGGATAGCAGTCGAAAAGATTAAACCCTTAAGGGCCGAGTATGACGAGAATGGTACTTTTCCCTGGGATGTCGCCAAAGTACTTGCCGATGCTGACCTGTTTGGGTGTTATATCCCCGAGGAATATGGCGGCCTGGGGGAGGGATTGCTTTCGGGGATTATCGTGGCCGAACAGATGGCGCGGATATGCTCTGGTATCGCCCTTGTCTTCGGCGGCACTCTTTTGGGAACGTATCCGATTATTCTTTATGGCAACGAAGAGCAAAAACAGAAATACCTTCCCAAAATCGCCAGGGCCGAATCTTTAAGCGCTTTCAGCATTACCGAAGCGGGTTCCGGTTCGGACGCCACCAGTATTCGCACCACCGCTATCCCCGATGGCGACCATTACGTCCTCAATGGCACCAAGCAGTGGGTAACCAACGGCGGAGAAGCGGCCATTTACACTGTGGTTTGTATCACCGATAAATCCCGCGGCGCGCGTTCGGCGACCGCCTTTCTCATAGAGGACGGCGCTCCCGGGTTCAGCTATGGTAAAAAGGAAAATAAGATGGGCATCAGGGCATCGGCGACCAGGGAGCTTGTTTTTGAGGATTGCCGGGTGCATAAAAACCAGGTGCTGGGGAAACCGGGTCACGGCATCCGCCTGGCAATGAATACTTTCAATATGACCCGCCCGGTTGTCGCCGCCCAGGCGGTCGGACTCGCACAGGGCGCGTTGGACGAAGCGCTGGCATATTCGCTCCAGAGAGAACAATTCGGTAACAAGATTTTCAATTTTCAATCGATACAGAATATGCTTGCTGACATGGCCACCAGTATAGAGTCGGCGCGCCTGCTTCTTTACCATACATGCCGGCTTGCAGAGGAGGGGAAGGTGGATGTTACTAAACTTTCGGCAATGTCCAAACTTCTGGCTTCGGATATGTGCATGAAAGCCACTGTCGACGCCGTGCAGATATTCGGGGGATATGGTTACATGAAAGAATACCCGGTTGAGAAAATGTTTCGTGACGCGAAAATCACCCAGATTTACGAGGGGACCAATCAGATCCAGAGGCTGATAATCGCCAAGGAGTTGCAGAAGGAATTCAACAGGAATTTAAAAAACGTTTAGGAGATAAATGATGAACATAGTCGTTTGTGTAAAAAAAGTCCCGGAAATTGACCAGGTAACCGTGAAGGACGGAAAGGTCGCCGCATCCGGAGCGGGGATGACCAATCCATTCGATATGTACGCGATCGAAGAGGCAATAAGGCTTAAGGAAAATGTCGGCGGTGAAGTACGCGCGTTGACATTCGGCTCCGATGACAGCGATTCGGCATTGAGGGAAGCATTATCATTGGGCGCGGATTCAGCTGTCCGCGTTTGGGATGATTCAGCGGAGGATACCGATATTATGGGTACCGCGGAAATCCTCGCCGGCGCAATCAAGAAAATGGGTGATGTAAATATTGTCCTCTTTGGAAAACAGGCTGTTGATAATGATGCTTCATCGATTGCTTCGGCCGCCGCCGGTTACATGGGGTTGCCGCAGATCCTCTTCGTAAAGAAAATCCGGGAAATCGATGATAGTAAAATTGTAGCGGAAAGAGCCACCGAGAATGGTTTCGACGTGGTTGAATCTCCTTTACCGGTTATCATATCGGTAGTAAAGGAAATCAATGAACCCCGCCTGCCATCGCTTAAGGGCAAGATGAAAGCCAAGAAAGCCAGGATTGATGTCTGGACTCTTGAAGATGTGGGAGTGGATTCTTCGGCGATTGGCGCCGGCTCTCCATCGAAACTGACTGAGGCCAAAGAACCTCCGGCACGCCCCAAGGGTGAAATGTTATCAGGCGAAACCCCGGAAGAGCTTGCCGAAGCGTTGGTTAGTAAGTTGAAAGAGAACAAGATAATATAATGCATAGCACAAAAATACTTGACAAAATTCGACTTTCTATTAAATTGAATGGTAGTTCTTTGGATTAAACATACAGGTATTCAACCATTCAGGGTTAGATCGGATTTACTGGTAATATAGCTGTGAAATAATCGTGTATAAAACTTGCCGGGGATTTTTTGAGATTTGCCTGTATTGAACACCGAAGAATGGATATCGAAAATTCAGAGAATTGAGTTTTAAACAAGAATTTAATGGACCAGGGATTCCTGTTCTATATAATATTAGATTATTAGCTCTTTGAAAACTGAATATGAATAAAATTAAAAAATGGAATTTGATCGAGTCGGATGCATATTCCGGCAAGTTTAATATGACTTATGACCGATGGCTTTTTGAGCAAATTCAAACCGATGCTGTCGGGCCCACATTGAGGTTTTTCCAGTGGAGTAAACCGACTATTTCTTACGGGATGAATCAAAAAAACATTGAGGAAATAGTGGATTTCGAGAGGTGTCGTGATGAAGGCGTTGATGTGGTTAAAAGGCCTACCGGAGGAAGGGAATTGCTTCATGGTTATGATCTTTCCTACAGCGTTGCCGCGAGATTGAGCGATTTTGATGCGTGTTCAAAAAGCATTAACGCAGTCTGCACTTTAATTCACAACGCCATTGTTAAGGGATTGATTGATAGCGGCTTAGATAAAGACGGGTTTTTGGCGGGAGCTAAGCTGAAGAACGGTTATGATTTAAAAGCGAAAATGCCCTGCTTTACGTCAATGACTGGGAATGAAATTGCATACAATGGCAAAAAGCTTGTTGGGTCAGCCCAGCGTAAAGAAAAGGAATCTATATTACAGCATGGCAGTATCCAGATTATTTCTGGAACATCGGGTATTGCCAATCTGTTGTTATTAAAAGACGAAGTTGCTCGTAACCGATTGAGAGATTTAATGATAAGGTCGGTTACATCAGTAAGTGCGGAAGCCGGTTATACGAAAAATCGCATTAGCCTGTTAACTAAAAAATTGCAGGAAAATATAAGTAAATCTTTTTCCCTGTTGTTAGGCATAACATTTGAGCTTAAGGAAATTGATTTAAAAGATCAAAAAATGTTAATAGAATGAGAATAAATAACCACAAAATAAGTGTAATTAAATGAGGAGGTGGTAGAGAGTATCTCACGTTAATTTTAGGAGGTTTGTTTACCTTTTTGTACATTTAACCTTTGTAAGGAGTGTTAAGTAATGAAGAAAATGATTACGATTTTAGCCGTATTAGCTGTTGCTGTTATATTTAGCGCTAATGCTATCGCCGCTGAAATCCACAAAGTACCTATCGAAGAAGCGGCTAAGAAAGAAGTATATCCTTCTGACATCCCGACAGGCGCTGAAGCTCCTGGTATTCCTTATACCGGCGGCGACATAACCGAATCCCCCGGTCTCATGATCGGAACCAGCTACTACGATTACCAGACCAACGGTTCTACCGGTTCCCGTATCGCCAAGCATGAGTGCGGTACCCATCTGGCCTGGATGAACGGTATCGGTCAGTGGATCGGCAACCGCTGGGTATATTACAACTTTATCGATCCTTCGGGTAACCTCGGATGGTCTGAAGGTACCGCGGTTTCCACAGTACAGGGCGCTGGTTACACCACCATCGATTATGACGGCGACGGTAATGCTGTTGTAGCTTTCCATAATTCGGGTAACCTTGGCGTAACCGTGGCTATCGACGCGGCTTGCGGTTTTGGTCTGTTCACCCTTTATGATGTTCCGCATCAGTTCCCGGGTGAAAACGACTTCTTCTGGCCGTATGTCGCTGTTGATGACGGCGGGCATATCCAGGTTGTCAGCACCGAGAACGAACCGGATGCCGGCGCACTGCAGAAGGTCGGACATACTTACGCTACAGTCGACAATCCTTCGACCTGGGAAGACCTTACCATATATGATACCCTCATGGATATCAGCGGTATGGTAACTGCTTCCCCTGTAAGCGGAAAAGTTGCTATTGTTTACACCGATCCGATTGACTATACTGACCCTACTCAGTACAACAACGACATCGCTTACATCGAATCCCCGAATGGCGAGGCCTGGTTCTACAATATGCCGGTCAACGTAACCAACTACCTGTATGAAGATACAATTCGCGCTTACACTGACGTTGATGCTTGCTATGACTACAATGATAATCTTCATATCTTGTGGAATGCTCCCGGTTACTGGGCTGACGAAGGAACAATTACCTTGGACGCTTGCTTCCTGCATCACTGGTCGTCCGAAACCGGAATAACCGAGGTATATAATGCCTGGTTCCCGTCCTTCCCGGGCGCATGGAACAGAAGCGCTTCCAAGATGTCCATATCGGCTCATCCGAATGGCAATTCGCTTGTAGCCCTCTGGACACACTTCGATGATATTGATGTTTCCGCCGGTGGTTTCTCCAATGGTGAACTCTACATCTCCGTATCTAACGATAACGGCGCCACCTGGATCGATCCTATCAATATTACCGAAACCAATACTGAAGGATGTTTCCCTGGCGATTGCGACAGCGAACACTGGGCCTCCATGGCTGAATTCGTCGATGACTCCATTTATGTTACTTTCACCGAAGATAAGGATGCCGGCGGTGTTCCTCAGACCGAGGGCACCCAGACTGAAAACCCGATCCGGTACTATTCCTACTACATCGCTGATTTGATTCAGACCGATGTAAAGGAAGGCGAAAGCTCTTTGCCGGAAGGTTTCAGCATCAGCCAGAACTATCCGAATCCGTTTAACGCCTCCACCAACATCAGCTTCAACCTTGGTAATGAAGCCGATGTCAAGCTGGATGTTTACAACGTACTCGGTGAAAAAGTTGAAACAGTAGTTAACGGTAACTTCGCCGCCGGCGAACATACTGTTAACTGGGATGCTTCGGAATACACCTCGGGCGTATACTTCTACAAGTTCAGCGCCAACGGTGCTACCGAAACCAACCGTATGGTATTGCTGAAGTAATCACGCAACGAAGTATTACATGATAAAAAAGGCGCAGTCTTGACTGACTGCGCTTTTTTTATGTCCTTTATGCCGGTGTGAAGGTGTCCGCCGTTAACGGTTACAAATTGCCTCCATGGATCTAACTTCAGATTCTCTTGTTACTTATGCCTTTAAAAGTTAAGAAATGGACGCCGGTATCCGATTTTAAATTATGTATAATTTAATCTATTGACTGGAAAGTTATGTTTATCTATTTTAGGCATTTAAATTTGGATTGTATGGTCTAATGAATTTTACCAGATTTCTAAAACCGGAACTTATCAAGCTTGAGATGGAATCGACCGACCCGGTTGCTGATGAGGATAACCCCGTTAGCCCCGAAAAGCTTTTATGGGACGGCAAAGAGATGATAATAAATGAACTCGCGGAGTTATTGGATAATTCCGAAAACGTCCGCAATGTTAAGCGCCTTTCCCGGGATTTGTTTTTGAGGGAGAAAAAGGCATCTACCGGAATCGGTCAGGGTATCGCTATACCGCATGTGCGCACGATACAGGTTTCCGATTTCGTGATTGGTTTCGCCCGCAGTACTCCCGGACTTCAATTCGATACGCTGGATGGGGAACCCGCTCACCTTTTTTTCCCTATGGCCGCGCCCCCCGATGATGATACTCTTTATCTGCGGGTATTCAAGGAACTCGCCGAAGCGTTCAAGTTCGACATGTTCAGGAAGACATTGATGGCCGCGCAGGATGAATATGAGGCGATCAGGGCATTCCGGGAAATAGAATAACCACTTGATTACACAACTATTGAAATCAGGCTTATTTTCTTGACTTAAATAAGTCATTTGCTTATATTTTAAGGACAATTCAGCGCGTAGCAACAATCCATCGGGACATATTCCTGTTATAGTATAAGTCGCGGATTTAATATCGGGCAGTAGATCCATGGCTTACACGCTGTTGTCGAAGGCTTTTTAATAGACTAAAAATCCAGGCTGTCCGCAATTTCGATGATAAAGGTTTAATTGGACAGAAAGGATGGTGATTGAAATGTACGGAAATGCAATTAACGATAGATCCAAAGATAGCAGACTCAGAGCTTATGTACGTGAGGAAGAATATGGACCGGAGAAACTGAAGAAGGTCGCTTCCAAGTTTTTCTCGTATATCGCATCCGCGCCCAATGTTAACTCGGCTCGCGAAAGACTTCACCGCTTCGTAAGCGATCACCATTTCGATACATTTTCCGGCGAAAAAGAATTTGTACGGGATACGATAATCCGCGTACGCGACTGCGCGAGAGCGCTTCTTTTTATGCTTAAAGAGCGTTCGGAAATGCTCTCAAACTTCAGCGTGGCTCAAGCGCTTTATGACATCGCCCGGGATGAACCGCGTCCCGATCTGAAACCGGCATTTTACGCGGAGATGATACATCTTTTCCTTGGCATACAGGGAGAAGGACCGCAACTTTCTTATGACCTCCTGCCTCCCAAACCATATCTTGAGGGACGCGACGCGGCTGTTCAGCGTTCGATTATCCTCGACCGCCTCTGGGAAAACCGCGCCGATAAATTTATGCGCAGGTATCCCCATGGTCTGATGGATACTGTCCGTTCTATAAGGGTGGAGAACAAAAAGCGGATATTGAAGGCATTAGGCGGCGGCGAAGATGATTGGAACGATTGGCGGTGGCATTTTAAAAATATAATCAGGGATCATGAACAACTCGCCGCATTGATTCCGCTTACTAATGAACAGATGCAGGCGATTGATCTTGCTAAAAGGGTTAGGTTGCCCTTCGGTATTACACCATACTATGTTTCGTTGATGGATAATGACCTGCAGGGAGCCGATTTAGCGGTACGGGCGCAGGTAATTCCTTCGCTTCACTACGTGCAGGCAATGACGAAAGGCAAGCAGGAGGATTATTGCAGTTTCGATTTCATGCTGGAAAAGGATACCTCGCCTGTTGACCTGGTAACCCGCCGTTATCCGGCAATCGTCATATTGAAACCGTATAATACCTGTCCCCAGATATGTGTTTACTGCCAGCGCAACTGGGAGATAGATGATGTTCTTTCTTCGGGAGCCATGGCTACCCGCCAGCAGATCCTCGAAGCCCTCGAATGGATCAGGGAACGTCCGGCGATTCATGAAGTGCTAATTACCGGCGGCGACCCGCTTTCATTGAACAACAAGATGCTTGGATGGATACTTGAGAAAACCTGCGAAAATCCAAACCTCGAACGGATCCGTATTGGTACGCGCACGCTGGTTACCATGCCCATGCGATTCACCGAAGAATGCGTTAATATGCTTGCATCTTTCCGTCTGCCGATGAAGCGTGAAATTTCCCTGGTTACCCATGTTGAACATCCTTATGAAGTTACTCCGGAGATGTTCAATGCCATAGAGAAACTGCGGGGTCAGAGAATAAATGTTTATAATCAAAATGTTTATACATTCTATGTTTCCCGTCGTTTCGAGGCGGCATTACTTCGTCGCCTTCTCAAGCGTGTAGGTATCGAGCCGTACTATACATTTAATACCAAGGGTAAAGACGAAACAACCGATTTCCGGGTGCCAATCGCCCGGTTGTTGCAGGAGCAAAAGGAAGAAGCACGGCTTCTTCCAGGTCTATCCCGGGTGGACGAAGCTGTATTCAACGTCCCCGGATTGGGTAAGAACTACTTGCGCGCACTACAACACAGGGATGTTTTAGCGGTTATGCCCGACGGGTCCAGAGTATACGAATTCCATCCGTGGGAAAAGAATATACGCGGCCAGAAAACCTACGTTGGAAGCGATGTTCCCCTTTTGGAATATCTGAAACGTCTCGAAAGCCGGGGCGAAAGGATTTCCGATTACGAAACAATCTGGTATTATTATTAAATCGGCCGGTTTCGTTATCTGAAAAATTATCCCTGCCCTTCTTCAAGGCGGAAATTTTATCCCTTGAAAGTTTTATATTAAAACCTTATATTATATATGTATGGTAGTTTAATCCAGGAGGATGAAAATGATTAACATCAGAAGGATTTCGCCGGTCCTGACAGCTTTGGCAGTGCTAATTTCGGCGGTATGTTTTTCAACTGTTTATGCGCTGGATACAGCGGATAATTTCCAATGGGAACCTGTAGGGCCAGAAGGGGGTTGCGCGTATTCCTTTTATCAGAATCCCGATAATCTTTCCGAGATTATTATGGGAATGAGCGGCGAGCCGGGGACGGTGTTCCGTTCTGTTAACTTCGGCGATAGCTGGGAAAATACCGGAACCACAAAGGGCGAGGTTTACAAGGTAGCGGTAGATCCAATTGATTCGGATATCATGTATACCCTCGGCGGAGAAGGTATCAGCAAAACTACCGACGGCGGTTTGAGCTGGGAGTGGTTCAACTTCGCGGAGGATCCCGGGGAAACCCAGTATTTCGCCAGGGAAGGTATGCTAATCGATTATCAAAACACGGATATTATTTATGCCGTAGGTTATTATTTAACCGAGTTCAATAATTACCGCGGCACAATATTCAAGTCCATCGACGCGGGCGAAACCTGGGAAGCGATATTCCTTGGTCCGGTAATGGATTACGCCACCGCCACCGCGATTGCTATAGATCCTGATGACCATAATACGCTATATGCCGGGGCTTTCGGAATGCTCGGCGGCGGCAGTGTGGTCAAGGTGTTGAAAACCACTGACGGCTGGGCAAGCTGGGATGATATTACCGGAACGGTAAACATAAATCCGGATGCCATACTCATAGATCCTGTTGATCCATCCCAACTCTATATTCCCACCGGCCAGCTGGTTTTCAGGAGCACAAACTATGGGCAAAGCTGGTCCCGCGCCCAGAATTGGAATTTTTCATCGGTGCTGACTATAGACCCCAATAATCCCCAGAATCTTTACAGCGCGGGGGTAAACCTCTGCGGGCGAAGCACGAATTACGGCGTGAATTGGGAACTAACTTATGAATTGACTCACGGAAAGCCCAACCAGATAGGGATAAGCGGAGATGGCGAATTGATTATCGGAAGCTATTTCGGCGTCTTCGTAAGCGATGATAATGGCTACAACTGGGAAGAAGCGGTTTCAGGTTTAACCGCCACGACGATTAATACCATGGCCGTATCCCCTTCAAATCCTGATGTCATTTATACATATACCGGAGGATATTCGTTAAAGAGGACCATGGATGGCGGCTTGTCCTGGGAAGATATAATGGGACCGGAGATATGTCATTCGTTCGAGGCCATTAAGATTAACCCGTATGACATTAATACTATCTATGTAATCGGCGGCCCTTGAGGGGCTGATATAGTCTACAGGTCTGTAGACGGAGGAAGCACCTGGGAAGAACTGCTGATGTCCAGCGTGGTTTACGACTACTCGATATTCAACGCCGATCCGAATATAATATATGCCGCCGGCAGGGATACATCGACCACAGCGTTATTTAAAACTGAAGACGGGGGAGGAACATGGGAGACGTTTACCTTTCCGGAGATGAATGTAAGCGGTTATATAATTTCGGTTGATCCCTGCGATGCCGATCGTGCATACGCCTGCGGTTATGACAACAATGAAGGGAATTCCGAATGCGTACTCGTACGCACAGCCGATGGCGGCGACAATTGGGAAGAGATCTGGCGTGACAGCCTGCGGGCTTTTGTCAGCGATATAAAGGTTGATTCCATGAGCGGCAACAGGATTTACGCCGGTACTTCTGAGGGGGTTTACATCAGCGAAGACTACGGCGATAACTGGATAGAACCGGTTGATTCCCTGCGGATTTATCACATAAAGATTAATCCCCATGCCAATAACATAGTTTACGGCGGCGGCCCCGATGGGTTGCACATGAGCGTGGATTACGGCGCGAGCTGGACGAGTATCGACAGCACCCTGGGGCACACCCATATCAGCAGTCTCGAGTACGACCCGTTGAACGATAAACTTTTCGCCGGTACCTGGGGAGCCGGGATTTATAAAGCATCGACTCTTACAGATATCGATGGCGATAATTCAAGTTTGCCTTCTAAGGTATTTTTACTGACCAACTATCCAAATCCTTTCAACCCATCGACCAGGATCGAATTTTCGATTCCGGAATCGGGAAAAGCGAAAATCGAGATATTTGATTTGATGGGGCGCCGGGTTGCCACGCTGGTGGATGGGAAATTAGAAGCCGGCAGGCATCATCTTGTTTGGAACGCGGAGGGTATAGCATCGGGCATTTATTTCTGCAGGTTGTCCTCGGGAGATGATACGATAGTGCGCAAGATGGGGATTTTAAAGTAAGTTTGAAGGCGGTACGAGAGCACCGCCTTTCCAGCGGTATAGCAGTTTTATCTTGTAATAATTCCCGATAATATATTTATTATCCCCTTATGTTCAAAAAACTCGATGTCAATTTCAAGACTATCGCCGCCAACAGCTTCGCCATCTTCTTCGGGTTCACCGTTTGGCGGGTGCTGTTCAATAATTACGGCAAAGAAGTTTTCGACATATCCGCCTATCAAATCGGCATAATCCAATCGGTGCGTGAAATCCCCGGGTTGTTGGGTTTCGGTTCGGGCATGCTCGCGCTGGTGCTTGCCGAGTCGAAAATAGCCGCCCTTAATATTATCATACTCGGCGGCGGTCTTCTCATGGTCGGCTGGGCGGAAAACCTGTGGATGATGGGGGTAGGCACGTTTATCTCCAGCGTAGGCTTTCATTACTTTCTGTCTTCAAATAAATCCCAGCTTTTGAATCTGATAAAACGCAGAAACTCCGGGCGGGAACAGGGAAAATTGATGAGCATCGAATCGATATCAGCCGTGGCGGCGACATTGGCGGTGCTGGGTTTGACGCTATTTCTCAGCTACCGGGTAACATTCACTATCATAGGCTCGGCGGTAACATTATTCGGAATCTATTTCGTTTTCGCCATAAAATCCAACCGCGTCGAGGGAGAACGGCGGCGGGCCATAGTGAAAAAGAAATACTGGCTCTACTACACCCTGGCTTTTCTGCGCGGTTCAAGGCGGCACATATTCACCACTTTCGCTATATTTCTTTTAGTCGCCAATCATGGTCTTTCGATTACGGCTATTTCCACGCTACTGCTTATCAACAGTATACTGATTATTTTCACCAGCAGGCTTATCGGCAATCTCACCGATTCGATGGGAGAGAGGTTCATCCTCGTGGGAACATCTTTCATACTGTTTTTTATATTTCTTGGCTATACCTATGTAACTTATCTGCCGGTTTTAATCGGGTGCTTTATCCTTGATCATATATTATTCGGTTCTTCAATCGCCCTCAATTCATACCTGCGGAAGATATCCGACCGGGAGGATTTAACCGGCAACCTGTCATTCGGGCTGACCGCTAACCACATCTCGGCGGTGTTCATTCCCATTATTGGCGGAGCTATGTGGGAACTATTCGGGTACGAGACTACATTTCTATTTGGGACCGTAATTGTTTTTCTGGATATGCTCTTCGCCATGCGGATAAATCCCGATAAATTCGATGATGCTCAAAAAAAGGTTTCCGATAAAGAGATAATAGCAAAAACCTGATATAATAAAACTCAAATGTGATGGAAACAATCCATAAGAATAAACAACCCGTGGGCGTGGCGCTTTTTTCCGGCGGGCTCGATTCAACACTTGCCGCCATAATCGCGGTAGATGCCGGGGCTAAAGTTATCGCGGTGAATTTTATAACTCCGTTTTGCGACTGCACCCCCGATGATGACTGCTCCGTGGATCCCTTTGAACCGCTTCAACGGTATGGAATCGAATTGAAGCGGATAAAACTGGAGACCGATTATATCGAAGAAGTTCTGAAATATCCCGACCATGGTTACGGGCAATGGATGAATCCCTGCATCGATTGTCATATCTACTTTATTCTCAGGGCCAAAGATTACATGAAGGAAATCGGGGCGGATTTTGTTATCACCGGCGAGGTTGTGGGTCAGAGGCCCATGAGCCAGATGAAACCGATACTGGCTATGATAGATAAGGAAACTGATTTAAGGGGTAAAATTCTGCGGCCGCTCTCGGCGAAGATACTCCCGGAAACAGAAATGGAAAAGGATGGGCTAATTGACCGGGATAAACTTCACGGTATCAGCGGACGCTCGCGCAAAGAACAGATGGCGCTGGCGGAGAAATATGGGGTGAAGGAGTATTATACTCCGGCGGGAGGATGCTTACTAACCGACCCCGGCTTTTCGATTAGGTTGAAGGAGCTGATAGAATACAAGCCCGATTATAATACCGATGATATTAACCGCCTGAAGGTAGGCAGGCATTTCCGCGTTGACGGCGTTAAGGTAATCGTGGGCAGGGATGAGAAAAATAATGATATTATCCATGGTTTTTATCAACCGGAGGATGATTACCTGGTTGAGGTTGTCGATTATCCATCTCCTTTAACCCTGGTGGAGAAAGGCGCGCCGGAAGGCGTGATAAAAAAAGCGGGTTCAATCACAGCACGCTATACCAAAGGCAGAAAAGAGGAGAGGGTTTTGGTAAGCGTGGAGCATAATGGGACAATTCGTCAGGTCGAAATCGCTCCTTTTAGCGAGGATGAGGTGGAGAGTTATATGGTAAAGCAGTCTGTAAATTAACCGAATTTAAAAAGCCGGGCAATCGAACCCGGCCTTTTAATTGCGCGAATAATGATTTAAGCATTATTCGCAGTAGATCTTCACCGTTTCATCTTCTTCTTCAACATCAATGCTTAACTCCTGTAATGCGATAAGGATCTCGTCGATATTGTCCGGTTTTATGTTGTTCAGGTCGAAATTGATACCATGTTCATGAAGGGCATGGTGCACCTTATCCTCCGCGTTCTTGGGCATCAGCGATGCCAGCTTAACCCCGGCTCGGAGCAATTGCAGGGGGACCCGGACATTTACTTTTCCATGTTTCCCGTCGCTTTCGCCTTTGGGTCGAACGGTAACGTAGAGGTACTTCGGTATCTTCCGGTCGGATTTTACTTCGATATCAGGTTTTTCAACCGGTTCCTTAGGTTCGCCTATGGCGCTGAGAAGTGACTCGGCTTCGGCGACATTGATCTTGCCGTCGGCAAGCATCTGCAGTATTTTCTGGCGTTCTTCGGACATTTTAATCTCCTTTACACAATGATAATTTTTACCTTGTCATCTTTGTCATTTACGTCAACATGTAATCCACGCACGGCGCAGAGCAGTTCGTAGAAAGCGAATGGAATATGCAGTATGGCACGCCCATTTCTGGTCCAGATCAATCCAATAAATGCTATTATATAAAAGGGCAAAACAATCACCAACAGGAGCAGTAAAAACGGCCAGAACAGGACAAGCGGTATCCATAACGCGAATTTCCTTTTGCTTGCTTCGGCTATGCGCAACTTCATTAGAATAGGGGGAAGCATCATGATTTTAACCTCTTAATTGCTTCATCAATCGAAATTTCTCCTCTTTCAAGTTCCTCGAGCGTATCCCGTCTCGATGGCGCGGATTCGATATTGACAAAATCGAATTGCTCGCCGAGACGGTTAAGTCTGTTTTTGATAGTGGGATAGCTTACCCCGAAAATACTCTCCATCTGCTTGATTGAACCATGACTTTTAATAAACGCGGCAATAAAAACCTGGTCTTCATAGGAGAGCTTTGCCAACGGGGGAAGCTCGAATTCACCTTCAATGGCGATATCCTTGTCCAGAAGGCGGATTCTTTCCACGACTAATTTGTGGTTTTCAATAAATTTAGTTAATTCCTGCCATTCTTTAATCATCTTAACCTCTTAATTAAATTTCTTAATATAGTATACGGGAAAATTCAAAAAAGTTCAAGTGTAAAATTAATAAGTTTAATGAAATAGTTAAATAATTTAATTAAATAGATATATGAATATTAAAATAATTAGGGTGTGTGGAGGATGATTATTGATTATAGGGGGATAAGTGGTTGTATTATATAGAGTTGATCTTTAGGCGGTTAGGTCGATCTGTTTTCCGGCAGAATAGGAACTGTTCTGATTGGGACCGTAATTTTTCGGTGTTTCTATTTCGGAGTTAAGCAGTTCAACATTCCCAATGGTGGAATTGCTGATCACGTTTATGCTTTTCTTTTCGGGTCCGACCATCTCGGTTCTCGCCAGGCGTTCCATAGCCGCGGCCTTTGCGGCAACAGCTCTATCCTGGGTGGAAGGATCCATGGGGGCCAGCGCGGCTTTTTGGATAGTCTTGGCTTTCTTAATGGTGGCCTCGGGATCGCCGTGGATGGGCGAAGTGTCGATTTGCACCTTACCCCCGGTTGCGTATGGTTTTCCATCGGGTCCTACCGTGTAGGTAAAATTCGCTCCGCCTGTCGCGTAACCTCCAGCGGCGGAAAGGTGAGCCTGTTCATGAGCTTTAACCTTGGCGTCCGTTGCTTTTAGATCCATAAGTATTGCCTGTTCCTTTGGTGGTAAGTCGTTCCAGATACCCGCGCTTTCCAATGCCATTTTCTGGTATGCCGCCGGCGATATTTCAACCCTGTCCTGAATTGAGCGGCTTATAATACTGCCCTGAGAATCCGATGGAATATAAGGATCCCGTATACCGGTTTCCCTTATCCTCCCGGCGTGCCCGGTTTCGGCAATGTTACCGGTCCGGTTGGCCCGCGATATGTGATTATCATACCAGATATAATGCGATAATGAGTTTACGCCCAGTATGGCATTGGTGATGTTCATATTACTATTATTCGGATTGCCTTCCTATGAAATTTAGGGTAGAAAGTAAAATTTTAAATTCGATTTTGATTACTTCGATGATGGAGAAAGAAGCTTAAGGCTTTTCTCCGGCAGATCTTCGCTGTAGGATACGGGAGCGAGAATATGCAACAACCATCCCATGTATTGCCTTCCATAACGTAAATATTCATCCTGGATTTTATGGAAATGCTTTATGATATTATTCCTCTCGCAATGACCGGGATTATTACGTATCCAGTTCAGGATTCCCCTCCAATTGTCGGATTCGAAACGATCCAGCTCATCGAAGTTAGACTGGGACATATATTCATAATCGAATCCCTCGCTACGGGCAATTTTCAGCAGTTCAAAGGAAGTATAAAAGGGACCTTTGTCGGTATAATCTTTGGGGAGCTGGTCGGTTAACCATATAGGTTCTCCCACGAACAGGCGTCCCGACTTATGAATAGCCTTGCGCAGAGCCCTTATAGTATGCCGGTAACCGTTCCAAACGTATGATACTCCCATACCTACCGCGACATCGTAGTGGCCATAACCGGAGATGAATTCACGGGCATCCATGTTGGCAATCTCTATTTTATCATTGAGCCCTTTCTCTTCGATTCTATTACGGGCCCTTTTGCATGCTTCTTCGCGAATTTCGATACCAACCCCGTTGATTCCGAAATGTTCGGCCCATAAAATTAATGTTTGGGCATAACCGCATCCGAGGTCGATAATTCTTTCGCCCTCTTTCAACCCGAGGATTTCTCCTGCTGTAATCAGCTTCTCCGGATTGCTGGGGGTGGAACTATCCATGTATTTTTCTGAAATGTTAAGCAATTCATAGAAGTCCATATTTCATCATCCCTGATTTGTAAATCCTGATATTTCTATCGGTAGCAAATCCGGCGTATATAGGGAATATTGAGATTGTTTTAGAAATGGTAAAATTTTATTCAGAACAATGCCAGCGTTGCCGGAAGGTAACGCTCCGCGTCAGGATATGGCGCGTCGGCCATGTAAACGGTCATCTCATCATTGCGGAATCCCTTTTCGATAAGATGCTGGTAGAGTACCACATTGTGCGTTGGACAGTATAGCCTTAGGGGCGCGTTTTTCTCCGGTTCGGCCAAATATAGCGATGTTTCTGTTATATCCTTCAGTATTTCACTTGAGATTGCCCCCGCGGGCCCAATCTCGCCGTGTTTATGCACGATGCTGTAACCGACATTTTCACCCCGTTTTTTAAACAGATATATGGAGGATTTTTCCGACTTATTCCAGAAATCAATTTCTTCCCTCCGGCGATGACCTCGTATCTCATCTTCCAATTTATTAATCCAGGAGATATCCCGCTTCGATGGATTGTCTTTCACAACCAGTTTGTTAGGAATTTGACCGGCAAGTTTTTCCTTCCTAACGGTCATAACCGGGATGGTGCAGAGAGGCGAAAGGCCGAACTTGCTGTAGATTCCTACCGCTTGCATATTATAAGCAAAAGTGCATAGCGCGTGGGTCATCCCCGGGCTGTCTCTCCAGACCTTGTTTAAAAGTTGCCTGCCTACCTTTTTATCCTGGTATCGGGGATGCACGAATAACCATGCCAGGTACCATTGTTTACCGCGGATGACCGCCGCCGCGAATCCGATTATTTGCTCCTTGCGCCACGCGCAGTAGAAGGTATCCTTGTTCGTTGAATAAACATGGTCTATGAGAGGAGGTGTTTTATTAATTCGTCTCCGGAAAATTGCTTTCCCGGTGCGCTTTCGCAGGTTGTTAATCGAACTCATTACAATCCTGAAAGATGGAACCAGGTCCTTCTTCCGGCATTTACGATAAGATATCCTGGTTTTCTTCATTGGAATTAATCCCCATTCAGATTTTTAAAATCAAATTATTTGAAAATGATCATAATTGTTGTTAACTTCCCTTTCCAATACGGATTTTAGCATGTTGTGTTTTAATTAGCCATGAAAAAATACATATATTTAATCCCCTTATTGCTTCTGTTGACTTCCTGTACCGGAGGTACCCCCGCGGATTTTTACCGGAAAGTTGTTCTCGATTCCAGGTATTCGCTTATTGGCGGATATCCTGTTAACGAGAAAGAATCAGCGAAAGTAAATTGTTATCACTTTACCCGCGACAATCAGGGACGGATTGCCGAAATAGAATACCTTCGCGGCGGCAAACCGGCGGTAGATTCCTATTTCGGAGTAGCCCGGATAAAGATATGGTATAATCCCGACAGCGAAAAACGTGTTTTCCAGAACGCCGCCGGCAATCCAACTACGGACCATTACGGCGTATGCTACGAGGTCTTGCAACTCAATGATACGGGACACCGGACGGCACTGCTGAACTATGACGTTGACGGCAACTTGATTGCGGATGAACTTGGCGTTGCCCGATACCAGTGGGAGACAGATGAACATGGGCGGAAGGTTTCATCTGTCAGGCTGAATGAACATGGCCAGATTCTCACCGATGAATACGGTATTTACGCGCAAAGGTGGAAATACAACGAAAATGATTATGCCGTCTGGCAGGGCAATTATGGCAGGGACGGCAGGCTTAGGAAAGATGGCCAGGGGATAGCGGTAACGAAGAAGGAACATGATCAATTCGGCAATGTAATCGAGGAGCGTTATTACAACACCAGGGAGGAACCGGTTGCGGATAAATACGGTGTTGCCGGAACCAGTTGGTCCTATGATAAATGGGGCAACAGGGTAGAAACAGCATATTATGATTTGGAGAACAAACTTACCGCAGGAAAAGAAGGCTATGCCCTTCTGAACCTCGAATTTGATTACCGAGGCAATCTTATCCGGGCGGATTATTACGGCGAAAATGGAGAACCGATTGAGCATAAGCAATCTGGATTCGCGGCCTACAAAGCGATGTATGATAACCGCGGCAATATCATTGAGGAAAAATACTACGGCGCTGATGGAAATCTAAAACTTATCGAACCCGGTTACGCGGCGATAAGGACCGAATACAATGAGTACGGAAATCCGGTTGAAATCAGTTATTATGATACCCAGGACGAACTCAAGGAGGACAGCGCCGGAGTTGCGATTTACCGTTGGAAGTACAATGAGCAGGGGAGGGTCCTGGAAGAGATTTATTTTGATGATGACGGTTTGCCTGCCAGGAATATTATCAGCGGGGCCGCCCGGGTAAGCTATAAGTATGACCTGACCGGGATTAACCTTACCGGCGAGAGTTATTTCGATATCGATGGCAAGTTGGTTGAGCATAAAAGGGAGGGAATAGCCGTCATCCGCTGGATGAAATATCCTGATGAGAACATGGGAGAGATGGTATACCTCGACCGCAATGGACGTCCCGCGATAAATAAAACCCGCGGTTACGCGGTATACCGGTGGTATTATGATTACTACGGATGGCTTACCGAGGAAGGCTATTATGACGCCGATGGTTACCTGGTTCCGGAGAAACATTCCGGCGTAGCCTATATTAAATGGAAACGGGATATACACGGCAATCCCCTGCAGAGGACGAACCTTGATGAGAATATGAATCTGACCGAGGACAACCGGGGAATCGCTTTTTCCAGGTGGGAGTACGATGCAGATGGCAACCTGATTAAAAGCGAATTCTATAACGCTGATGGAGAATTAATCAACGAGACTGATGTCCCATAAAACGAACCTGCTCAAGTTAATCATCGCTATATTGACGCTTCCGGGTATAGCGCTGGGTGTCTTACAATGCGTGTCGAATAATGACAAACCCAATGTCGTTCTGATAACTGTCGATACGCTCCGCGATGACCATCTTGGCTACAATGGCTACCTGCGAAATACATCACCAAATATCGATATGCTCGCCCGCGAGGGAATAGTATTCAAGAATTCATACAGCCAGGCCGGGTGGACCCTTCCTTCATTCGCCACCATCTTTACCTCGTTATATCCCAAAGACCATTTAATAACCGATTGGGAGATAAAACTCGATGATAAATTGGTTACCCTGCCGGAAGTACTTGCCGACAACGGCTATCATACCTATGGCTATCCCTGCCTGTTCGCTTTTGACAGCAGTTCCGGATTCGAACAGGGATTCGAGTATTACCGGCTCGATGTCGTGCATACCGGCGAGTTCCATGAACGGTATACATCCCCGGAGGTAAACGCTATGGTCCTGGGAGATATCGAGGATGGATTAAAGGAGCCGTTCTTTCTCTGGATCCACTATTTCGATCCCCATGTTCGCTATCTCCCCCATCCCGAATACCGTTTCGGGGACAGCCCAAAAGACCTTTACGACGGCGAGGTCGCCTTCACCGATTGGCATATAGGGGAAATATTGGAATCGTTGAAAGAGCATCGCCAATATGATAACAGCATCATTATCTTGACCGCCGACCACGGCGAGGAATTTATGGACCATGGCCGGACATCCCACAGGACCCTTTACCAGGAAGTCATTAAAACCCCGTTGATTATCAAAGTACCTGGAATGTCCAATGATTTAGTGGATAGATATGTATCCCAGATCGATATTGCTCCCACGATATTAAACCTGTGCGAATTACCTGTGCCGGGCAGTTGGAAGGGGCGGAATGCCCTTGCTGAAAATGCCGTCGAGGTTCCCGTGTACGCTGAACGCGGCGGCGGCGAGGTAGTGTTTCAACTGGCGGTCATCGATAATAATATGAAATTATACGAAGTCATCGACATCTACGCCGACACGTCGTCAGCACGTTACAAGGTGGAAACCTTTTACGAAAACGAGAACCATCTCTTTGATTTAAAAACCGACCCCCTTGAGCGGAGGGAATTATACGGTAAAATGGAATATTCCCGGCAATTGAAGACATTGCATAATCTTTTCGGCGAATTCTATGAAGGTGACAGCTCGCGTTTGAAGGGGCAGATAGAATTAAGCGAGGAAACTTCGAGGAAATTAAAGGGGCTGGGTTACATGGAGTAAATGCCGCTAATCCTTATGGACCTGGCTTTTATTCTTTTCCCTGGCTGAAATTTTATCGAAAAGCAGTTTGCCCGGTATCGCCCCGCGGTACTTGCGCATGGTCAAACCCATGAAATACCGGATTCTCTTTTCAGGTTCTTCAGGGCCTTTCTCATCATAGATTAATTCATCGGCTATAATCTCAAATTCCTCGGATGGAACTTTAAAGATCACTTCATCTATAACTTCTGAAATTTTATGGTTATTTTTGCAGACAGTCTTCAAGATATCAACGGTGCCCTCGCGGTAGAAACGTTTATCGCGGTATAATCGGGCAAGCTCGACAAGTTTTTCATCGGTGAGTTTGGATGTGTGATAATTCTTTCGCCGTAATGATTTGACCACTTCGGCTATCACAACAGCCGCCCACCGGGCATCGCCGCTTATCTCCGCCATCTTCTCGAA
>WJIJ01000065.1 GCA_014730345.1 Candidatus Zixiibacteriota bacterium
ATCGTCGTAGAAAACAGCCAGCATATTGTTGGGCGGCTCCGGATGGGGAATCGGCATGTTACCAAATTCAACGCATGTGCTGTCGGTGAAAGACGCCCATCCGTTGGTACATAGGTTAATTCCGTTGAATGTATTTCCATAATATTCGAAATCGAACCCGATGGGCAGTTCCTGAGAATTGCCATCATCGAGGTCGCTAAAGGACACCGGGGTCCCGATTTCGCTGATATCGATCCAGTTGAACAAAGGCCCGCCGGGTTCATCGGAATCAATCCATGTGTAACCAAAGGCATCCGGTCCACCGGCGTCAAATGGCTGGGGCGGATTGTTATATCCGGGTTTCATCAGAGTCTTGTCGTAATCCGGGATTGTGAACCTGCCGGTTAATTCTTTTTCCGGATTATTGGGCAAATCGAATAATCTGCTCTCAACCCCGGTACTGATATTGTATTCAAGGGGGAGCCCCCCGGGATTGGAGATGAATAAATTGGCGGTCAGGGTTGAACCAGGGTAAACATTAACTTCGAAACTTTCCGGAAGCACCGAAAGACGCGCTCCGGTGATGGCATAACCATAGACGATTTCAGATGGAATCGATTCAATATCACCCGGGTAAATCGCGGTTACATAATACCAGTAATCCCGGTAATTCTCAACCCGCATGTCGCTAAAGGCAAGGGTTGGATGAGATGTATAGCCCGTAGAATCAAAGGGACCGGTTTCATACAGGCTTCGGTAGATTTTATAGCCTTCGGGAGTTACATCCGACTCTGCCCAGCTGATATCAATTCTACTGTCCATATCAAGGGTAGCCTGTATATCAACAGGCCTTGGATGAGCAGAAGTAAAATCAATCTCATCGGTATTGTCGGAGAATATAATTGTTATATCCTCGGTATAGTTTGGAGTAATAGTGAATTCGTCGCCGCCGGGACCGCCCTGGCCATAGAAGGGTTCATAAAAATGCATCGGGTAGACACAGAAATCATAAGTAGTTCCGGCATTAAGCGCAACCGAACCGGCCCATTTGTAATCTATTCCTTCATAACCGGGTAATAGTTCCAACTGCAGGCTGTTAGTTCCCTGAGCGGTAAGAGTCCAATTGTGTTCTCCTCCTGATGGATTCACATCAAGTGTCTGCACAACCGGTGGATTGCCCGGATCGGTTACGCCGAAATCGTCTCCCATCTGAAGGAATGAATGCATATCATTATAGTTTTCGAAAAATACGCCCCAATCATAATCATGGTCTAAATCCACGGCTAATAACACCGATCCGGTGAAAATTCCATCCCCGGCGACCTCATCGTGATCCAGACCGGTATCGTTCATCTCCCTGAAAGGGCAATCCCAATCCGCGTTGTAGAATCCGTCCTCGTCCCAGCTTCCGCGTGCATAAAACCTGCGGTAGTTGATATCATCAGGATTGCCGAAAGAAGCCCTGAGTATAACCTCGACTTTCAATTCAAGCTGGAAATCCTGTTGTATGGTGTCATTTTCAGATACGGTAACATCGGCGAATGAAGGAAGGTAGTTCTCTCCGTATTCAGCCCTCAAGTTCCATGAGGAATCGGCAGGGATCCATAGTGAATAAAAACCATCGCTACCAGCTTGAGTTGTCAGCAAGGGTTCTCTATTGGTAACCGATACTATTCCGGGAAGCGGATCAGCGGTTTCCCCGTCGGTAATATAACCCTCGGCTATGCCCCATCCATCCGGCGGGATAATATCGACAGTTTGCTCATACCTGTGGTAATTTGCTTTGGTAACCGTGACGGTCATCGTAACGCCCGGAGCTTGAGGGATAATGGGAATGTTTTGGGGCGCGCCCGTACCAATTCCAACACCGATAATTTCATTATCAACCGTCAATCCGATTAAAGCGCCGGAATTGGCAGTAACAGTAAAAAAATCGGATCCGCTAAATAATACATTGGAATGGCTGACATCGAGATATGATGGTATATTATAGAACATGGTGTTGTATGAATCGCCGAAGTGATGGAACAGGTGATAAGTTACTACCTTATTCTGGCTATTATAGGGCCAGTCTTTGAAATAGAGGTACCATTTACCGCTGAGGTTAGCGAAACATGGATTCAATGTCGGTTCCGATGGTTGTCCGTAAGGAGGATCAAACGAGGGCCATAGATAATCCATAAGACCCAGCATGTAAGTATCATTGACAAAAGAGTATGATACCTCGGAAGCGGCAATTATGCCGAGGGCGCCGTGTTCCATCCTGTGAATTACTTCCGCGAAACACGCGCTTGCCCAATTATACTTTCCGGTAAGGCAGTTTATCGAGAAAACAAAGGGAAGCATCTCATTACTTAAATCTTCCAAATCGCCGATATCATAATCCGGCTCTCCCCAACCGGTTTCGCCACCATGATCCCTGTGCATCAACATAAACGCGCCGTCATTCAGGTCTTGATTCAAGCGGTTGGCATTACCGCCCCAATCATCGAGGTGTTCGGGGGTCTCAGGTATATATCCCAATCCGTTCGGTCCGAAATAGTCAACAAGCATGTAGGTATTGGGATTGGTAGACCAGACTGTGCCGGGAGTGCCGGAATATATGGCATACTCCCGAACCGGATCTTTCTCGAGGATATTGTGCATAAATCCCCAGCAAATTTCGGTGCAGAGTATGAACCATCTTTCAGTCTGCCAGCCGCCTGCGGTAACCGGATGTTGATAAAAATGCGGGTCAGTGGGAGGATTACGCTCGTATTCGAGGAATTTGGTAACCATAGTTTCCAGATGGGTCCCGTTTTGAGCGGTCATTCGCGAGTGGGCAATATCCGGGAGCTCATCACCGTCGACATCGGCATAGATATTATCCGAAACGCAGTAACTGCTCCAGATAGGTGAATCGATGCCGTATGTCAACCCGCTGTTTTGATAATCGGACAGGAGCAAAAACGCCGCCGGGGGAACAGACCATGTATTATAAGCTTCATTAATATAATCCTCTATAAGAGCAGAACTATTTCCGCCTATCTCGGTTAGCGTAACAATCCCGGTGCTTATCCCCTGTTTTGTGCGCCAATTTTTTATCGTATCCGCCCATTCTATAAAAACGGGGTCATCCGGGACGATGATTAAGTATTCCACATCTTCTTCATCTGTGGGATTAAGATACCGTTCGGAAAAATCGACCCGCGGCAATGACTCATAATTTATGAGGTTTTGTTTCAATACAGGCTCCCAATGGATGTTCCGCAGTCTGTCCTCGCCTATATAGCCATATCCGCCTTCAAACTTAACTTCGGCCCGGATGTTTTTAAAAACAACAAGCTGTTTGGTCACCGGGTTGTATTGAAATGGAGTAATGCCCAGTGTTACAAAATCCACCCCGCGGAGTTTTTTCGGTTCAGACAGCAAAACCGGGGAGTTGGGATAATACGCATTACGGTTATAGATAGACGGATCCTTTTCGAATACCGGCGGGGAATCATCCGTTTCCAATGGAATCGGCGGTGCCGGGGCGATTTCAATATTGTCGATTACCTCGGTTTCGGAGTCAAGGATTGTAAGAGTTGCGGTCGCTCCCCGCGGAATCGCTATACCTCTTCCATCGCCCGGTAGATTAGGCGC
>WJIJ01000008.1 GCA_014730345.1 Candidatus Zixiibacteriota bacterium
ACCACCGGGATGAACGAAAAGGTGGCCGGAGACCATCCCGCCGAATGGGGATCGGTCATTCACGCGCTTCTGGATGTGGCCATGTGCGATGAAAACGCGCCGTTGATTGAATCAGCGGGAAATATGCTTATGGAGAATGATTTTGACGCGGAGCTTGCTCCGGCGGCGGTCGAAGTTGTTAAATCGGTCATGCGTTCAGAGATATGGAAACGCGCTCGTCAGGCGGAAGTTACACTAACCGAAGCGCCGTTTCAAATCCTTCTGGGCAGTGAGGATGGGGCGGAGAAACCGACGATACTTAGGGGTATAATCGACCTGATTTTCAAGGAGAATGATTATTGGGTGCTGGTGGATTATAAAACCGACGATGTGGAAAAAAGAAACGTCGAGGATATCGCCCGTATGTACGCTCCACAGATGGACTGGTACGCTAAAGCATGGGAGAGGTGTACCGGGGAGCAGGTGCGTAAAAAACTTTTGCTGTTCACCCGCAACAACCAGGTCGCGGAACTGGGTTAGAGATTCAGGCTCGGTCTTAGCGGAAGGTATAACCGACATCAAATGAATTGATGGCATAAAATTCGAGAGGACAATGAATGATATGGGTACCTACCGTAAGTTGTTTTTTGGCAAGGTGTTCAACTTGAGGGTAATTCAGGTGAGAACGTTCACATCTCCCACAGAATTTCTTCAAGCCTGAAAATTTGATTTGAATATCCCGGGACTCCACTGCTCAGCATTTCCGGGTCGATAACAGCGGAAGCCTCAAGCCCGCCGCGAATTTCACCATTTGTTTCTGCTATATTAGCATCCAGGTAAGTATCAATCGTCGCGTTCAGCCCCGAAAGCCCGTAAAAAAGGCAGTTTGTTCTTGTCTGAATGTAACAGTTCAGGTCGATTTCATCCGAGTAATTACGGTCGAAACCAAATTCATTGTCGTGGTTTTTCAGTACGCCCCAGATTGAATCATACTTCAGACCAGCTTCGAAATCGGCATTCCGGGTCACGGTAACATCGAAATGCGCGGAACCGGCGCCCGCCGCCCCGACATAGACGGCAATATCCGGTTTTAAAACAACGGGGAAACCTGTTCGGGGGATATACATTACAAAACAACCCATGTCGAATTCCCCGATTCTAAAATCCCTCTGGATACTGGCCTGTATATTCGATTGCAGGCGGATACGGGCGTCATCATCCACTACAATTACAAAGCTTAAATGCTGTATGGTATTATCCTGTATAACCAAATTAAGGATATAGCCGAAATTGAAGTTGATATAACCGCTTGCTCCCACATAATCGACCTGGGGACCCCCGTAAAAGTACTTTTCGAAATCAATCGCGAAATCATAATCGCCTGCTTCGGGTGAACGAAGCTTCGCTTGAACATCGGGTTCAGGGAAGAAAGTTGCATTATAAGGGCTCAAAGCTACTGTTTTTTGTGCGGAGCAGTTTTTGACGGCTTCTTCAATTGTAGCCGGCGCGGTGGAAACGGTATTTTCATTGATATCCGTAACTTTTCTTAGAAAACCGCAGGGGGCGATAAGGCCGATCGTATCGCTTACCACAATATCTCCCGGACGAAGGGATAAAGTAACTTCTTCATTAAATATTATTTCCCCGGAGTGGGCATTGTAGTCGGTAATATCGGCTTTGTTGAGGACGACGGTGTTTTCGGATAGCATATTTTCCGGCTCGGGTTCCGGCTGAGGGCTTGTCGATGTGGAACAGCCGGATAAGAGCAAAATGATTGAAATCCCCGCGTATATTGAGATTGAGAGGCCCGCGCGCGCGTGGTAAGATATTGGAACTTCAGGTTTCCATTTTATTCTGAGTTTTAACATCAGCTCAAGTCATCACAAGGATGCCCTTTCATGGAATTTATTTAACAGGGGCTTTCCTTTATAATAAAATTTCAAAAAGCTATAATTAATTGATTCAGATATTTAGTCTCTGGTAAAATACTCCTCTTGCGAATTAATGATTATGCGGCGCGTTCATAGCGGTGTTGCATTCATTCAACCAGCCACATTTGGTCAATTCTAATTATAATCAAAATATACCTTAAAATCAAATGATATTTAAAATTACATTAGCTCTTAATCATGACCCCAACAATAAAATTTACGAATGGTAATTGGTCATATCGCCGATTTTAATTGACCTTCACCCTCCCAATTTTTATATTCCCTGTTTAATTTCAACGTGTTCGCGATTGCGGAGGTGTCCGCGGGAGTAGGTATGTCTGGAATTTTAGGGTTTTTCGCCAAACGGTTTGTCGCCGGCGATACATTCGAACAGGCTGTCGATGCTGTGCGTCAACTGAATGATAAGGGAATCACCACCACCCTGGATATATTAGGTGAAAACGTTACCAGCGAGAGCGAGGCTGCCGAGAAAGCTAACTCATATATCGATGTTCTCGATGGAATCGAAAGGACGGGTGTGGACTCAAATGTGTCGGTGAAACTTACCCAGATGGGATTGGATGTTTCCGATGAATTCTGCCTTAAAAACGTTTCCCGCATCTTCGATAAAGCGCAGGAACACAATAACTTCGTGCGAGTGGACATGGAAGGTTCAGCGTATACCGAACGCACCTTGAACCTCGTCTACCGCTGGCATGAGAAATACCCGAATATGGGCACGGTTATCCAGGCGATGCTTCACCGTTCCACCGCCGATATAATGGAATTGAACCAGAGGAAGATTCGGGTGCGTTTGTGCAAGGGGGCATATAAGGAGCCGGCATCGGTGGCTATACAGGAAAAATCCCTGGTTAACAAAAACTACAAAAAGCTGACCGAACTGCTTCTCTCCGAAGGTAATTACCCGGCGATAGCTACCCATGATATGAACATGATTGACCATGCGATTGACTACGCCCAAAGGCATGATATAAAACCGGATCAATTCGAGTTCCAGATGCTTTACGGAATACGCCGCAAGCTCCAGGAAGATATTATAAAGGACGGCTACCGAATGCGGGTTTATGTCCCCTTCGGTACGCACTGGTTCCCCTATTACTACCGCCGCCTTCGGGAGCGTAAAGAAAATATATTTTTCATATTGAAGAATCTTTTCAAGAGTTAAATCCGCGGGAACTATAGCGGTATTAAAGCCATTGTAGATTAAAATCGGGCGATGATATGGGCTTTGAAAGAGGTTTAAAACCCAAACAAACGATAATAGTTACTAACACGAACAAGCTAACGAGTTCACTGCTGATACGAAAAATAAGAAATATCGATTAATATAAGGATTGTCTATGGCACAGAAGACGCAAACCAAAAAGAAATCCGCAAAAAAGAAGAAGGCGTCGAAAGTCTCCCATGATTTCAGCGAGAAGCAACTGATGGAGGTATACCGCCTTCTGATGACTACCCGTCTTATGGATGAGCAATTCCGCAAGCTGTTCCGCAAGGCGCGTTTCGCCGGTACCTATTTCAGCGCTGTGGGGCAGGAAGCCACTACGGTATGCCCCTGCTACCTGCTGGAGAAAGACGACTTCGTGGGACCGTCGCATCGCGAGTTGGGCGCGGCAATAGCCAAGGGTATCCCTCTGCAGGAGATTACCGCGCAGGTTTATGCCCGCAGGACCTCTGTAGACAAGGGCAAAACCCATCCCTGCCATTATGGCAAAAAGGAGCTTAATGTAATCAACCCGGCATCGACCGTAGCCAGCCAGGCGGTTCTGGCCACAGGGGCTTCGCTGGCATATAAAATCCGAGGCGAAAAGCATGTGTCGGTTTCGTTTTTCGGCGAGGGTTCCACATCCCGCGGCGGATGGCATGAAGCGCTGAATTTCGCCGGTGTGCACAAGCTGCCCGCAATCTACATCTGCCAGAACAACCTCTGGGCAGAGTCGGTGCCGGCGTCTCTGCAGGCTGGTGTAAAGCAGTTCGCCGACAGGGCTAAAGCTTATGGTTTCCCGGGAATTACCATCGACGGCAACGATGTGCTGGAAGTGCTTAAGGCATCGAAGGAAGCGATTGAGCGGGCTCGTGCCGGCGAAGGCCCGACATTGATCGAGATGATGACCTACCGCTGGTATGGGCATTCTGAAATCGATCCGGCTGATTACCGTTCGCAGGACGAATGTGACGCGTGGATGAAGCAGTGTCCTCTCCACCGCTTCGAAAAGTATCTTACCGATGAGGGCATATTGACCAAGGCGAAACGGGAAGGTATCGTCAGCGAGATAGAATCTGAGATAAAGGATGCTATCGATTTCGCTGAGAATTCACCTTATGCCGATCCCGAAGAAGCGTTAACCGATGTTTACAGTGTGGATTATGGACAAAACAAATTCAATACCGGCATCTCGCTCAGAAGCGATTCTGAATGAGTTAGTGCTCCCCAATCACGGTAATATACTGGGCAATGTTCTCGGCGGAACGGTCATGCACTGGATAGACATGGCGGCGGTTTTATCGGCGAGAAGGCATTGCCGGAGGATGGTGGTAACCGCGGCGATCAGCGAGCTTTCTTTTCTCAATCCTATCAGGGTAGGCGGTTTGGCTATACTTAAGTCCAAGGTGGTTTTCACCGGCAGGACATCGATGGAGGTTAAAGTCGAAGTCTATGGCGAAGAGTTGAACACCGGCAACGTGAAGAAGACATCGACTGCTTATGTTACCATGGTTGCCATAGACGACCATGGCGACCTCGCCGAAGTGCCCCGGGTACTGCCGGAGACCGATGAGGAAAAGCGGGAGTTCGAAGAAGCAAAGGCGCGCCGCGAGGAGAAATTAAAAAGGAAAAAAGAGTTGTAGATAAACGGAGAATGTATGAAACAAACTACATTTATACAGGCTATAACCGATGCTCTCGATGAGGAGATGGCCCGCGACGAGTCGGTTTTTCTCATCGGGCAGGATATCGGTTTATATGGAGGAGTTTTCAAGGCTACCAAGGGTTTGCAGGATAAATATGGTGAGATGCGGGTTATAGATTCGCCGATTAGCGAGGTGCTTATTGCCGGCGGCTCGGTTGGCGCGTCGCTGGTTGGCATGCGACCGGTTCCGGAGATCCAGTTCGCCGATTTCATTACTCCTTCCATGGACCAGATAATACAACAGGCATCGAAAATGCGTTACCGCACCGGAGGAGAATGGTGGGCGCCGATAACTGTGCGCGTATGTTGCGGCGGCGATGTCGGCGGAGGAATTTATCATTCCCAGATTAACGAGGCATGGTTTGTCAACTCGCCGGGGTTGATCGTTATGATGCCCGCCACGGCGTATGACGCCAAGGGATTGCTTAAATCGGCTATCCGCTGTGATGACCCGGTAATCTATTTTGAACATAAGAGGCTTTACCGCTCGGTTAAGGAAGAACTTCCCGACGAGGATTTCACCGTGCCTATCGGCAAAGCGGCTGTCAGGCGTGACGGCAAGGACATTACACTGATATCCTACGCGTACATGCTCCATCATTGCTTGAAAGCGGCTGAAACTCTTGCCGAAGAAGGAATAGATTGCGAAGTTATTGATTTGAGGACGCTTTTGCCTTATGATAAAGAAGCGATAATTGATTCGGTGAAGAAAACCAGCCGGGCGTTGATAGTCCAGGAATCTCCGAAGACAGCGGGAGTCGCCGCGGAGATATCGGCGTTTATAACCGAGACCATTTTTGAATACCTGGACGCGCCGGTAACCAGGGTATGCGGACTCGATGTTCCGCCGATACCTTTCGCTCCCCCCATGGAGCATTTTTACCTTCCCAATCCCGACAGAATAGCGGAAACGGTTAGAGAATTGATGGCATATTAGAATACAGGAGAAGAGATTAGTATGGAAATAAAAATCCAGGTACCGCCATTGGGAGAATCGGTCGTTGAGGGCACGATTGTCAAATGGCTGAAGAAAGTTGGCGAGGACGTTAAACTCGATGAACCTATCGTCGAGCTGATGACTGATAAAATAAACGTGGAAATCCCATCCCCGGCTGATGGAAAATTGACGAAGATTACCGCCGAACCGGATACTGTTGTTCCCGTGGGCGAAACCATCGGGATGATGGAGGTCGCGGACGAAAGCGCCATCAAAGACGGCAAGGCGTTCCAGACCGAAGCCGAGGACAAACATGTCCCCGAAAAACCGACCGAGCAGAAATCCCCCGAGCCTGATGAGGCCTTCGAAGAAGTGATGGAACACCAGCAAAGAACCGGTATGCATGCTCCTTCCGAGGAAGTTGAGGATGGGTTGAAGACGGTCAAATCTTCACCGCTGGTACGGCGCATGGCCCGTGAGCACCATATCGACCTGCGGAAGGTTAAAGGAACCGGCAGGGACGGCCGGGTTACCAAGGACGACATCCTCAAGTATATCGAACAGCGGCATACAATCGATTTCGATGACAAGTTCATCTGGCCGGAAGCCGAGGATGTCGAGGAAGTACCGTTCACCGGGGTACGCAAGGTTATCGCCGAGCACATGGTCAAATCAGCGTACACTATTCCCCATGTTACTACTTTTGACGAAGCCGATATGTCCTGGGCGATAGCCTGGCGGAAGAAGTTCGTCAATGAAATCGAGGAAACCGAGGGGGTACGGCCAACATTCATGCCCTTCCTGATAAAAGCATCTATTATGGCGTTAAAGGACTTCCCGTGGGTGAACTCGGAGCTGTCCCCGGATGAGAAAACACTGAAAATCAAGAAGTTCTACCATATCGGTTTTGCCGTAGCCCGGGATAACCGGCTTATTGTTCCGGTAATCAAACATGCCGACAGGAAGAGCTTTATCGATATCGCCAAGGAACTGCGGGAGCTCGGAGAGAAGGCTAACGATGATAAACTGACCATGGAAGAGATTACCGGCGGTACATTCTCCATAACCAACGCCGGTATGTTCGGGGCGACCGCATCCACTCCCATAATCGCCCACCCGCAGGTCGCGATTCTCGGAGTGCATAACATCAAGGAACGTCCCGTAGTGGTTGACGGGGAGATAGTGATTCGTCCAATGATGAACCTCGGGCTTTCTTTTGACCACCGGATAGTGGACGGCGGCTACGCCGTGCAGTTCCTGCGCAGGTTGATCGAATACCTGGAGAATCCGGATAGATGGATACTTAATGTAGTTTGATAGCAAGGCAGGTTTTATATATGGCTGATAAAAAGTATGATTTTGTAGTTGTTGGCGCGGGACCCGGCGGATACGTGAGCGCTATCCGCGCCGCGCAGAACGGTTTAAAAACGGCGATAATCGAAAAGGATAACCTCGGGGGCGTATGCCTTAACTGGGGATGTATCCCATCGAAGGTCCTTCTCTACGCCGCCGAATTACTCGATAATATCAAGCGCGCCGACCATTACGGTATCGAACTCGACTGCGAGCCGAAATGGAATACCGAAAAACTCCGCAAGAAAAAAGACGAGGTGGTCAAGCAGTTGACCGGCGGGGTGAAAATTCTGCTCGAAAAAAACAAGGTGGATATTATCCGGGGTGTCGCCCGATTCGAATCGGCGAACAGCCTCTCGGTAACCGATGAGGATAAGAACAAAGGAATTATCAACTTCGAAAGCGCGGTGGTTGCCACCGGGGCCTCGCCGATTTCTATACCGGGTGTGGAGATTGACCGGGAGAATATTATCACCAGCAAAGAAGCGCTCGAAGTCGATAAGATTCCCGATAAATTCGGTATAATCGGCGGAAGCTTTATCGGTTGCGAAATGGCCGATGTCTACCATGCGCTCGGAAGCCAAGTTACCATCATCGAAATGCTTCCTTCGCTGATGTTCAATGCCGACGAGGAAATATCATCGACAATCGGCAGGGCTTTTAAGAAAAAGAAAATCGAGCTGAAGCTCTCCACCAAGGTCAAAGAAGCCAAAATAACCGATGGCGGAGTAGAGCTGACCGTGGAGAACCGCAACAAAGAGGAAGAAAAGCTTAAATTTGATAAGGTGCTTGCCGCAATCGGGATGAAGCCTAATTCCAACAACCTGGGACTCGAAAAAGCGGGTGTGGAATATGACGAAAAGGGCTGGATAAAAGTAAACAACCGGACGCAAACCTCCGTGGAAAACATCTACGCCATTGGGGATGTAGTTGGAGGGGCGCTGTTGGCCCATAAGGCTTCCCATGAAGGTCTGGTAGCCGCGGATGTCGCCGCCGGAAAACCTTCGGCGGCCGATTTTGAACATGTCCCCTACGCCGTATTCACCGACCCGGAAATAAGCTCCGTGGGTCTCACCGAACAGCAATGCAAAGACCAGGGTATCAAATATAAAGTGGGCAAATTCCCATACCGCGCCCTCGGCAAAGCTATCGGAATGGAAAAAATCGATGGCTTTGTCAAGGTTATTGCAGAGGAAGAAAGCGATGACCTTCTGGGTATGCATATTATCGGACCGCACGCCTCCGATTTGATCGGCGAAGCTGTGGCGGTCATGGAATTCAGGGGAGCATCGGAAGATATAGCGTCGCTTATACACATTCACCCGACTTTGACCGAAGCTATCGGCGAAGCGGCTATGAATGTTTTCAATAAAGCGATACACATAATTAATTAGGTGTATTCGGGGTTCACCTCCGGGATTTCAGGAGGCACCCCCTTTAACGCAAGGAATTTAATATCAACGGCTTATAATGGTATCGCGTTATATTAAAAAAACATTAATTTTTTAGCTGGCCTTGCGTTATAAATATATTGTATTATATTGACAGAGTACTGCTGAAAATCGTTCTGTTGGCAATAGTATGAAAAGAGTTCTGTTTGTCTTAATTATACTGCTCTTAGTCGCAGTTGCGGGAGTTTATATATATCCGAACCAGAAGACGGCGAATGTTGACCTTCGCAACGATGGTCCCAAGGTCGCTATAATCGGTCTTGACGGGCTGGGTTGGGATTTAGTCGATCCGCTTCTTGCCGACGGCGACCTGCCTAATTTAGAGAGTTACATCAATGGTGGCGTTAAGGGCGACCTTGTTTCATTTGAGTTCCATCAATTGCTTTCTCCATTGATATGGACCACAATTGTCACCGGTAAAATGCCGGAAAAACATGGAATCCAGGCATGGTGGATGTATGATGAAACCGCCGACCAGATGCGCGTTTGTAACGCGCGGGACAGAACCTGCCGTGCCGTATGGGAAATAGTTTCCGACTATGGATACACTAACATGTTCATTAATTTTATGTGCTCGTTCCCACCGGACAGTGTAAATGGCGTATTAATTTCCGACAGGGCAGTTTATTCCGCGGCGAACACAATGTACCCTCCGTCAGCCTTCAATCTAAATCCCGACCTGTTTACCAAAGCCCGGCGTAAAATTTTCGGCAAAAAGAAGGGATTGGAGTTTTTCGAAGGTTTCTACAATAAAAATGCTGTTTCCGGCACCGAGGAAGCACTCAGGGCATCTAAGGAATTATCTTACGATGAGATGAAGATGATATTCAAGAACCTCCAGGAAGAGACCGAAAATGAGCTTAAGCTGTTCAACGCCACCATGGATAAACTCGATGAGTTCGGCCAGCCCAATCTCTTCGGCTTCTACCTCCACGGTCCCGACATGGCCCAGCATCTGCTTTTCCGGTTTCATGAGCCATCGACTTTCAACGTCAGCGAAAAGGAAGTTGAAATCTTTGGCGGGTTTTTAACGAACTACCTCAAAATGGCCGATTCCCTGACCGGTGAGCTGGTGAACGCTCTGGACCCGGAAACCAATATAATCATTATCTCCGACCACGCGCTTGAAGCTTTGACCGACAAGAGCATTCCCGAAAGCAGCGGCCCGGTAAACAACTTCAAAGAGATATTCCCTACCCGCGGCGGCCGTACTATCCAGAGGGGCGTGAATTTTGAGGAGCTGAGAAATATTTTAAATGAAATCTTCGAAGCGGACAGCATCAGGTTCAAAATTGCCACGCCGTCTTACCTGACTTTCCGACAGTACAGCATCGAGAGCTACTGGCAATTGCTGGATAACTCCGGTGAGAAGATAACCGACCCCGCCATAATTTCGGAGGCGGTCAATACTCTCCAGCAAATCGAAGCGGAAAACATCGGACCGCTTTTCGTAAAAACCGAGGCCGATTCCGATTCGCGGTTGATGCTTCATATAAATCCCGAGCTTTACCCGGAGAGCGGGATAATCTATAATGGACAAACCTGGTCGGCGGGGAAGCTTATCGTACTGCGCAATGAACTTTCAGCCTGGCATGAACGCAGGGGTATTATAATAGCAAAGGGCCCGGCATTCAAAGATGGTATCCGCTATCTCGATGGCAAAGTCGAAGATATTACACCTACCCTCCTCTACCTGATGGGTATTCCTGTCGCAAATGACATGGACGGTAAAATAATGTATGACATCTTCACCGATGAGTTCAATAATAACACCAAAACCCGCTTTGTAAGCACTCACGAGAACAATGATTCCCGCCGGTTCGATTTCGAGGAGATTGCCGGCGAAGATGAAACAATCGACAAACTCAAGGCGTTAGGTTATATCAGGTAAACCGCGACGTGAACGATTGTATTGTTATAATATATGAAGCGCTTAGATGTTTTTACCCCGGGAATTGTAGACTACGAGGAAGCTCTCGATATCCAGCATGAACTGGTGGAAAAGAGAATATCCGGGGAAATAGCGGACACCTTAATTCTGCTCGAACATAATCCGGTAATTACTTTCGGCAGGGGCGGCAAAGAGGACAATTTGATCGCGGCGGCGGATACTCTTAAAGAGAAAAACGTGGAAATTTATAAAATCGAAAGGGGCGGCGATGTAACTTTTCACGGCCCCGGACAACTCGTCGGCTATCCCATAATCGACCTTGATAACCGCGGACGGGATATGCACAAATTCCTCCGGGAGCTCGAGGAAGTATTGATCAATGTAATCAAATCCTTCGACCTCGATGCCCGCAGGAGCGAAGGATATACCGGCGTTTGGGTAGATGAAAGCAAACTTGCCGCTATCGGCGTTGCCGTACGCAGATGGGTCAGTTTCCATGGATTCGCTCTTAATATCCATAATGAGCTTTCCTGTTTCAACCTTATCAATCCATGCGGAATAACCGACAAGGCCGTGGGCTCCATATCCTCGATGACCAAAAGATTGATTGATATGGGAAATGTAATAGATAAAGTAGTTGTCGAGTTCAAAAATGTCTTCGGTTACAACGAGGTGAATGTCTTCAATAATATACGCGGATAGGGCTTATTATACCGGTTTAAGGACTCCGAATACGCCGGGGATATGACAATCCTCCTCTAATTACTCCCAAAAGATACCAAAGAACTGTTGATTCGCGGGGGATTTTTTTGCATTATACATAAAGCGCGGGAATATAAAATCTATGATAATTATAATGAAAGGAGTTGGATATGAAGAAAGTCGCGGTAATTCTGGCAGGTAGCGGTGTCTATGACGGTTCAGAAATACATGAAGCGGCGCTGACCCTGCTTTACCTGGACAAGGTCAAAGCCGAGATCAAATGCTTTGCCCCCGATAAAAATCAACTTCACGTCATAAACCACTTGCAGGGCGAACCGGTCGAGGGAGAGAACCGTAATGTGCTTCTCGAATCGGCGCGAATCGCCCGCGGAGAGGTTTTACCTTTGCCGGAACTCAAGGTAGATGATTTTGACGCGGTAATCTTCCCCGGCGGGTTCGGCGCGGCTAAGAACCTCTGCACTTTTGCTGTCGACGGGCCCGATTGCGAAATTGACGGTGATGTTAACCGTATCGTGAATGACACCGTTGAAAAGAAGAAAGTCCTCGGTGTTATCTGCATATCTCCGGTAATTGCCGCGAGGGCGTTGAAAGATTCGGGCAGGAAGCCTAAATTAACCGTGGGCACCGATAAGGGAACCATGGAAGCCCTCGAAAAACTGAACGCGGAACCGGTCGAAGCGCGGGTCAACGAAATTGTGGTTGACGAGAATAATAAAATCGTGTCAACTCCCGCTTACATGCTCGGCCCCTCGATAGCTCCTGTGGCCGAAGGAATCGAAAAACTGGTCAACAAAGTTATCGATATGGCTTAGTTTCTTCTACGAAACAAAATTACACAGTACTTCAAGCGCCGAAGGGATTACTTCGGCGTTTTAATTGGCGGGAATACAAATACTTTTACCAGTATTTAAGGGGGAATTTAAGGGTGAAGGTACTGCCGTTTCCCGGCGAGCTTTTTACTTCGATATCTCCGCCATGTGATTTCATAATACCATAGCACATCGCCAAACCCAGTCCGCGGCCAACGGCGATACGCCCTTTGGTGTGAAAAGGCGTGAACAGCTTCAATTGCTCATCTTCGGACATACCCTTGCCCGTATCCTTTACTTTGATAAAAAGGGAGTCTCCGGTTACGGTTTTTCCGGTACTTAACGACAGCGTACCTTCGCCGTTCATCGCTTCTATGGCATTGCTGAAAAGATTTTCAAGCACATTGATAAGCTGGTTGCGGTCTCCGTGGATTACCGGTAACTCATCGTGAAGCTCGTTAACGAGCCGGATTTTGCGCCAGTTGTATTTATCCTTGCAGGCCACCACTGATTCTTCCACAACCCGGTTGAGGTCCAGCTCGGTCGGAGTTACGGTTTCTGTTTGAGCGAACACAAGCATACACTCCACGATTTCCTCGATACGGTTGGCGGCTTTTTGAATTTTTATAAGATGGTCATGGTTTAAACCGCCGGGCGATTCCTTCTTTATCAGTGATTCCAGGCGTCCCTTGAGAGCGGTGAGAGGATTGTTGATCTCGTGGGCCACCCCGCTTACCATACGTCCGATCACCGCCATCTTTTCACTCTGGATAAGTTTGTTCTGCAGTAACCTGGCTTGTTCTTCGGCCGCTTTCAAATCAGTGATATCAGTTATGACCGCCAGCGAACGTAAGTAATTGCCTTCAGAATCTTTCTCGACCGTAGCCGACAGCAGGACATCCAGGATTTCCCCATCCTTTTTTATCATCTGGAATGGAACATTTTCGCAAACACCGCTTTGATAGAAGTCAGGCAGGATTACTTCTTCAGCGAACTTCCTTGATTCTTCGGTTAAAAACTCAACCGATTTCCTCCCCAGTACTTCATCCCTGGTGTATCCCAACGCTTCCAGCCAGTAATCGCTAACATTTAACAATACATCATTTCTGTCTATCGAATGAAGCATTACCGGCGTTTTATTATACGTATTACGGAAACGTTCTTCGCTCTCCTGAAGCGCTTTTTCTACCTTGATCCTCTCAGTGATGTCAGTTATAACCGCCAATGAACGAACATAATTCCCCTCGGAATCTTTCTCAACTACCGCCGAGAGTAGCACATCTATCACCTCGCCGTTTTTCTTAGCGAACTGGTAATAAACATTATTACAGAACCCATTCTTATAAAAATCGGGTAGAATAACCTCTCGGGCATACTTGCGGGATTGCTCGGTTAGAAACTCCACTGATTTCCTTCCGATAACCTCATCACGTTTATATCCCATCACTTCCAGCCAGTAGTCACTGACATTTGTTATCAAACCATCCGAGTCAATCGAATGAAGCATAACCGGGGTTTTATTGTAGATGTTGCGGAACCTCTTTTCGCTTTCATAGAGCGCCTGTTCGGCTTCCCTGCGGTCGGTTATGTCCCGGTTGCTGGCCCGCCGACCCAGGAAAACGCCGTCACGGGAATAAACCGGTTGGCAGAAATGGCTTATCCAGCGGACTTCGCCATTTTTTGTTATTATCCTGAAATCGAAATTCCGGACGTCTACTTCATCGCTGATTTCGGAAAAATGCTCTTCTATGATATGTTTATCATCTTTGTGGGTTATAGCTTCAAGAAGTGAAAAATCATCAATAAACTCCCGCGGGCTGTACCCCGTTACCCTCTCGCATGAAGGCGATACGAATAAAAATTCCTTACCCGGACTTATCCAGAACTCCCAGTCGTAGGTGAATTCAGCGACAGTGCGGAAACGTTCCTCGCTTTCCTTCAGCGCATTCTCAGCCTTTTTCCGCTCAGTGATATCGCGCACGATTCCCAAAAATCCCACCGGATTATCCTCGGCGTCGCGTACGGGGGTACCCACTGTCTCGCTGAGGAATACCTCGCCGTTTTTCTTCCTGTATTCTATCTCGTATATTTCGTAAACATCGCGGGCATCAACATTGTAGCGTAATCGCCCCTGTTTTTTAAAATTGCCTTCCTCGGTATAAATTATTTTCGTTTCTTGACCGTATACCTCTTCCGGGGTATAACCGAAAAGTTCCACAAACGCCCGATTTACCTTAATAATCCGCCGGGAAGTATCGGCATAGATAATCGCGTCGGGTATCGCTTCGAAAATCTGTTCCAGTTCGGATTGCTTGTTTATTAACGCCCGTTCCGCTTCAACAATATCGGTCAGATCGTGAACAGTAACCGCTACCCGGTAGGGCTCGCTTTCACCTTCCTTGAACTGGGGGATAGCGTTAATAGTAATCCATACATACTCGTCCCTAACCGGATTATGTACGCCCAGCAGGGAGTCTCTCACAGCCTTGCCTGTCCGCAGGGCTATCATCGATGGATGTTCTTCTCCCGGCACCGCACTTCCATCTTTACGGATTACCTTCCATTCCGCATGTTCAGAGGTGCGTCCTAAAAACTGTTCACGGGGAAGTCCGAATATCTCGAGGGCGGCCCGGTTGGCATCTTCAATTGTCCCGTCAGGCAGTTGGTAAAACACCCCCTGGGCCATATTTTCGAACAATGTGCGGTGCCGCTGTTCGCTTTCGCGCAATTCTTTCTGGGTTTCTATACGGTCTGTAATATCCTGTCCGGTGCCGAACATCTTGATTGGCCTGCCGTCGTCGTCTCTAATTACCTTGCCTACCGCGGCAACCGTCCGAATTTCCCTGGTATCCTGCTTAATTATGCGGTGCTCAACCCGGTAATCCGATTTTCCTTTAAGAGCGTCATCAAATGCCGATTTAATCTTGGGAATATCGTCGGGATGAGCAATGGGCATTAACTGTTCAAGAGTAAGGTCGCTGTTTTTAATACCGTGCAACCTGCGCCACTCATCACTGAATGTCATCCTGTCATTGGCAATATCCCACTCAAAAGAACCCATCTTCGATATTCTTTCCGCTTCCTTTAGAATCAACTCCCGATGCTTGAGTTCTTCCTCTATCTTTTTTCTATCGGTAATATCCTGAACCGTACCAATGCTCCTGACCGGGGAGCCGTCGAGGTCATAGCTCATTTGCGCCCGGGCATGGGCATATCGTATTTCTTTCGAATCCTGTTTTATAAACCGGTACTCTATATCCAGGGAAATTTTATCATACATAAATTCCTGCATGCCCTGGAATACCTTTTTACGGTCATCGGGATGCACTATCTGGTAGAATAAGTCAGAGGTAACTTCGCTTTCGCCCTTCTCAATTCCGAAGAGGTTGAAAAGCTCGTTTGACCATACATATTCATTAGTAGCGCTTATCCATTCCCAGCTTCCCAACAGCGCCAGTTCAGATGCCTGTTCAAGATGCTGCTGGCTTTTACGCAGGGAGTTCTCCATCCACTTTCTGTCGGTTATATCCCTGCCTACTCCCACAAATCCCTCGACCTCGCCGCTTTCATTAATAATCGCCTTGTTCGACCATGCGAACCAACGGATCCCATCGGCGGTTTTAGTCCTTACTTCATGGTAATTATGGTGCGGAGGGTCGTAAAGAAGTTGAACCGAACTCATAATTCTCGCCCGGTCATCTTCATGAGCCAACATGATGCAATCAGAACCCATTAACTCGTCTTCGCTTTTTCCGAAAGCCTGTTTGAAATTTTCATTGACGTACTGGATACGGAACTTGCTATCGCATTTAATAATCAGGTCGGTTTGGTTTTCGAGAAGGAGCTTGTATTTGAAATTAGCCTCGTTTAGGGCTATCTCTGCCGTCTTTTTTTCGGTTACATCCAGCATCACCACAAGGTCCGCTGTTCCGCCCTCGAATTCGATAGTACGGGAGTACAATTCCAGCCAGAGAGTTTTTCCGTCCTGAACTTCACATTCAATAATATAGGAGGAAACGATATCATCGGTGAAACCACTTTGCTTTTTAAGTATCTGCTCTCGCACGAAATCGCGCTGGTTCGGCTTTACATAATTCGCAAATTCAGTAATGTCGGTTCCAATCAGGTCATCAGTTTTTAAACCAATGGAGTTCGCGACGACATCGTTGACACGCACAATCCTGCCGCCCTGTATAAGCATTATTCCCACCAGGTTCTGCTGGGAGAAGAAATCGAAATGTTCAATAAGATCTATTGATTCCCGGGAATCGTTAGAATTGTCCAAAATTATTTCCCGCAATGAAAAGTCAAGTTACCAGACTAATATTATATATATTGTAAAATATGTCTACTAATTTTTTAGTATATTAACCAAACATTGTGGCTAATGTTTGACTATACATCGGTATAAAACATGTACTAACACGTCATAAATACTGAATTATTCGATTAGGACAGTTTTCAACACTAACCAATGCTTCCATTAAACCTGACCTAATTTCAAATAGGCCGGAACGCATCAAATCAGCCCTCCAGCGTAAACTCCCATTTACAATAATAATTGTCATTATGAGGGTCCGGCGGACAATGTAAACATTTGGTTTTTATCCGGGGGTCAATTGTTTTGGCGAAAAATTCGTACTCCACGATTCCGACCTCTTTGCATGGGAAAAGGTCGCGGTTATCGCGTTCGCGTGCATGCTGAACCCTGCAGTTATTCATCTCCAGTACAAGCTTACCGTCCTCCCGATAAGTAGATTGCACGTTTATAAAAGTGTACATTCTCAACCAAAGGGCTTTCTCCAGCGCCTCCAATCCCCCGTTCTGGGGAATGCTGTGGCGTTTCATGATACGTTTCGCTTCTATCTGGGTAAAATCCTGCCATGCCTGTTTATCATATAAAATCGCCTTTTCCATGCCAGCATCGGCTTCCGCCTTTAGAAACCATAAACCATCGTGCGCAAGCCAGTTTTTGGCGAAATCCTGGAGCATACCCTCTAATGTTTCACGTTCAAGGCTTCCAATCTCGACTTTGTTGCTCATAATTCCTCCCGCGGCAATAGGTTATAAAGTACTCAAAATATAATTGTTTTTATGCCGTCTACCCAAGGATAATATTATAAATTTAAAAATATTTAAGTCGATATGAATACTGGGGGAACCATGGAGAGCAAACTATTCGATATAAAATGGGCATTAGCTGATTTAAGCGACCAGATTGGCAATGTCGATTCCAACACGGCTGGAAATAAAGTGGCGGCTTGTTTTAAGCCTAATATCGAAGTAATCCACGTTATAGGCGAATACGGCAATATTCTTAAAAAACTTACCGGGCATCGTAAACGGGTAACCTGCATACGCTTTCATCCCCAGACCGATATGGTCGCCTCGACCAGCGAGGATACCACCGTGCGCTTATGGGCGCCGGATGGCGGTCCTGACCGCAGGATAAGTTATTTCCGCAAGCCTGCTTTGTGGCTCGATTGGTCAAAGGACGGCAATTTCCTCGCTTCCTGCGGGGAAGAAGGTTCTGTGCTGGTATGCGATAAGGGGGGTAATTTCGTATGCGATTTGCGAAATGCCGAAGGCGCGCTTCGTTCGGTGAAATGGTCGCCCGATTCCTATTTCCTCGCCGCCGCGTCGGATAACGATGCTGTATATGTATGGAATATCCGCGAACAGAACGCATTGCTGTTGAAACATACCGCCCCGGTGCGGACGATTGATTGGGATCCCTCCGGCAGGACAATAGTGTCGGTTTCCGAGGACGGCAAAACCGGTTTGTGGAAAGCCGACGGCTGGGAGTTAACCGATTTTTCCGCGCAGGCTGATGTTGTTTTCGGCGAGTTTTCTAAAGACGGCCAATACCTCGCCCTCGGAGACAGGCAGGGAAATATCTATATTTATGACTCAGAGTTGAGGAATATTGATACTTTCAATATCGGGGAGTCATCCCCAACTTTTGCCTGGAAAAGCGGAGGGGAACTTATTACCGGCGCCCCCGGGGGGAAACTGTCTTACCTTGCCGCTAAAGCCTGAAAGTAATCCTCTCTATCCCGAATAACTTTTTGAAAAGCCAGCCGATAAAAACATACATCACGAAAACCTCGGCCGCGAATGGTATAAATCCGAGAAAACCGACGATGGGCATCTCGAACAGCTTAACATCACCCAGATAAGGAACCGTATAAACCCATTTAGCCCCCGCCCAGAAGTTCCAGAATTCCCAGAGAAATCCGCATATTAAACCCGCGGTGAAGATACGGAACAGGCCGCCGAGCCGGCCGTTTTCCCATTGCCCTAAAAACGACGGCAACCCCAGACGGTAATTGATGGGATCCAGGAGCAACACGAAGCCTGTCCAGATGGTAGGCGCCCAGTAGCGGTTGGGGAAAATAAACGGAAGTATCTCAAAGACGGTTCCAATTACAATGAGGATCCAAAATGCTCTCGAGGTTAAACGGTATGGCTTCACCGTTATTTTCTCAAACAGTTTCAGACCGCCAAGGAGGATGTAAGTCTCGAAAATCCCGGGCCATATCGTGGCGAATGACCAGAAGTAACCTGTATAACGGATTGCCCTGTTTTCCGGCAGGTTGATATAATGCCAGTTGTCGAGGAAAAGGTTGTAGAACTCGAAGACGTACCACAAGCCGATGGAAATGGGAAGCATCCACAGAAAGTTTGCCGTATCATCAATTATCAGGCTCCGTTTTCGGAAGAGATGATTGATACCATCGAGAAAAAATATATACCCGGTCCATACAATAGGGGTAAAGAATGTCCGGTAGAACTCGAATCCGCTAAGTTTGAGGTATTCGGCAATCAGGTAATTGGCAATGCCTATAACTATGAATAAATACGCGGTTGTACGTTTGGTCATTGCGTCAATATCCTATCAACATTCTCCTCCGGAAGCAATAAATAATTTGTGTATAGGGGCTTACCATTGTTTATTCTAAATCTGCGACAAAAACAAGATTGAGGATTTAGTATTATGAGTGTTTCTTACTGGCTCGATCAAAATAAAGGCAAAAAGGAAATACGAACGGATATCGCGATAATCGGCGGGGGCATAACCGGCATATCCCTGGCGTACTGGCTGGATAAACTTGGCGGGGCGAAGGTTACGTTAATAGAGCGGGGACGTATGGCATCCGGAGCCACCGGGCGCAATGCCGGCTTTTTGATCTCGGGAATGGCCGAGAACCATTTCCGGATGTGGAATCGTCACGGCCCCGAGACCGCGAAACTACTGCATTCATTGACTGCCGAAAATCACAGGTTAATAGAAGATGAATTAATAAAGAAAAAACAAATCGACTGCGGTTTTTCCAGGCGCGGTTCGGTAACCTCGGCGATCACCGACGAGGAGTTTATCGAGCTGGAGAAATCCTACAACCTCCTGCTGAAAGATGGTTTCGAATGCAAGTTGCTCCGTACCGAGATTAACGAGAAACTGAAAACCGAAGGTTTGCGGGGAGGGATACTCAATCCCGCCGACGGTTCATTGAATCCGGTGCGGCTGGTTGCGGGTATCGCCGATACTCTCTCGGATGACATTGCTATCATCGACCGCTGTGAAGTATTTGATATCAGCAACGATTCCGGAGATATACTTATCCGTTCAGAGAGGATGAATGTGCGCTGCGATATGGCTGTGGCGGCGGTCAATGCTTACGCGCCGACAATAATTCCCAAACTCAAAGGAGAGGTTTCGCCGACCCGCGGCCAGCTTTTAGCGACCGCCCCTATTGAGGAAAAACTTTTCGACGGGCATGCCGTCTATTGCGACTTCGGTTATGAGTACTTCCGCCAGCTCGACGATGGCACATTGCTCATGGGCGGTTTCCGCCAGCATTACCGTGCTGACGAGTTGGGCTACTCCGATGAAACCACGGATAATATTCAAAAGGGGCTGGAACGGTTTATCGCCGGGCATATACCTGCCGCCTCGGGGAAGAAGATAACTCACAGGTGGTCGGGGGTGATGGGATTTACCACCGATGGGCTTCCGATTGTCGGGGAGATACCATCTACGCCCGGTTTGATGTTTATCGGTGGTTACACCGGGCATGGTTTGGCATTCGCGTTTATATTGGCAAAAGCATTGGCGGAACAACTGATAAACGGGAAAACTCAATATCCGCTTGATTTATTCTCAATAAGAAGGCTACTGGTTTAAACTTTAAGGAGAAAATTATGTTAATGACCACTACACCCAATTTTGATGAACGTAAAATAGTCCAGTACATGGGACTCGTGAACGGCGATGCCATAATGGGCGCTAACCTTTTCCGGGACATTTTCGCGCGGGTGCGCGATGTTGTCGGCGGACGTTCGGCGGCATACGAAAAGGAATTACGGCGGGCGAAGGAGATAGCGCTGGAGGAAATGCAAAGCCAGGCGCAGGCGATGGGAGCCAACGCCATTGTAGGTATTGACCTCGATTATGAAACCAT
>WJIJ01000066.1 GCA_014730345.1 Candidatus Zixiibacteriota bacterium
AATATAACATTCCAGTCATGGCGGGTCAACACGATTTTAAGTTTTTCTGGGTCAGGTGCGAATTTTCCGCTTAAAACCTTGTTTACCCCCTCGAGAAACTGTTCATCGTCCCGGGCGATGTAAACAACATCGGAGAGAGGCATAACCTCCGGCATATCGATTGACACTACCGGCAGTCCGGCGGCAAGGTATTCATAAACCTTGAGCGGATTTACCTTTTCGGAGATTCCCACGCGCTTAAAAGGGTTAATCCCGCAGGCGAAACCTTTTAGATACGACGGCAACTCATCGAGGGTCTTTTTGCCCAGAAGATGGATATTATCCAACCCCTCGAATTCCACCGGTTTCAAACCGCGTTTCAACGGACCCACCAGCACCACGTTGCAGTTGGGATTGTTGCGGGCGATTCCGGCGATAAGGTTGTAATCAATCCAGTCGGAGAGCGAGCCGACGAAACCGATGCGCGGTTCGGGGATTGACGCTATATCGGTGGCGAGGGGCGTGCTGTCATCCAGGGCTTTGGAGAAATGGTCGACATCAACGCCGTTGGGGGAATGAAAGAGGTTTTCGTTTAAGTATTTACGGTCATCATAAAGGCCCTTGGCGGTAACGAAGACGACATCGGCGTTTTTTGTTAAATCGAGGTCCCATTGATGAACAGTAGCGGCGGCTGAATCGCTGTAACCGATTGTTTCCGAATGCTCATCCACGCAATCGTAGACTAAAAGCGACCTGTCCGGGAATTTGTCCACTACCTGCATAAAGGGCGAGTGGGCGTGGATTACCGGAAGATAAGTGAACAGTATCGGGTTTTTAAATTCAAGTTTTTGGGCGTATTTGACAACTTCGTTGATGTACAGGTTCAAGTTAAGGCCGCGCATGAAATTAAAACGGGCAAAGGGAAGTCTCCCCCGCGGTTTGAGGATAAAGAGGTTTTCGCCTTTACGTTCATGGGATGATGAAAACCGGCCCTTGGCGCCGGTGGAGGCGAACATGGGATCGGCGGGTTCGGCGTAGAGCACCCTGTTGCCCATTTCCGCCAGCAGGGTCATAAGCCTTTGCTTGCGGGTCCACATTTCGCCGTAGGGCATGGATGATATACAGATAATATCCCTGCCGGTTAATTTCGTTTCAATTTTGTCCAAGGAGTTCTTCATAGAGTTTTTGGTAAGCATCGGCCATTCCTTTTACGCCCCAGTTATCGATAACATGGTTTCTCGCTTTATTACCGATTTCGGCTCTCATGCCGGGGGACTTGATTAATGATGTCAATTTTGCGCCATAATCGCCGATATTGCCGACCTCGGTTAAGAATCCGTTTTCTCCGTTTTTAATAATTGTGGAATTACCGCCTACATTGGTGGCTACTACCGGCAATGATGAAGCCATCGCCTCCAGTATGGTAAGGCTGATCCCCTCGCTGACGGAGCATAAAGTTGAAATATCCACGCCGCATAAGAGCCGGGGGACATCGTTGCGGTCGCCGGCGAAAGTTACAAATTGGGGTAAACCCAGACCGTCAGTTAATTGTTCCAGTTCGTTCCGCAGGGGGCCGTCGCCGATAACCAGCAAGCGTATCTCGGGGCATTGGGCGATAATTTCTTTCAGGGTTTTTATTAAGAAGCTGTGATTTTTCACTTCGGCGAGGCGGGCTACGATTCCGATAACCACGTTTTCATCGGTATAGCCGAATTCCTCCCTAACCGACGAGCGGTTTTCCATTGAGGGCTGGAAACGCCCGGTGTCGATACCATTGAAGATGGTCATCACTTTTCGGGGAGGAAGTTTTACCGTGTTTATCATGTAATCTTTCAATGTATCGCCTACGGCTACTACTTTATCGGTAAAGTTGATGGACAGCCTGTCCAAAAATATACGAGATGCTTTATCGGGAAACGCCCGGCCATGTTCGGTATAGATCAGTTTCACTCTGGGAAGATAAGCGCAGGCGGCGGCGACTTTCATCCAGCAACCGGAATGGGTATGGACTATATCGCATCCGCTGTCCTTGATGAACTTGATCAATGGACGGGGATAAAGCATGGAAACACCGGGAGTCATTCGGGGAACAAGGTAACTTTCTATTCCTTTTTCCCGGAGTTTTTCCGAGAGGAAGCCGACCTCGACGAGGCATCCAATAGTAAGTTTCAGTTTCGAGGGGTCATAGTTGGACGCGAGGTTGTAGATAACATTTTCCATCCCCCCGGTAACCGTGGAGAGGACTATATGCAATACGGAGATTTTCTTCATTATTTGCCGTTCCAGGATTGAACTTCCTTGATGTTTTTAGCCGGGTTGCCGGCGGCGAGGGTATATGGCGGAACATCTTTGGTAACCACCGCGCCGGCGCCGATAATAGCGCCCCTGCCCACCGTCACTCCCTTGAGTATGACCGCGTTGCACCCGATCCAGACATGGTCCTCGATTTTCACGAATGACGATTTAATATCGCCTCCGCCGGAGGCATGGTAATCGGTGCCGAGGATGTTTACGTTCCATGATATAAGCACATAATCGCCGATTTCCACCAATCCCCCGCTGTGTATCTGGGTATAATCCCCCACGGAACATCTCTCGCCTATTTTAATCCGCGCATTTTGAGAAGGGCTTGAACCAACGCATGAAAGTTTTACTTCCGGCCAGATACGCGTCCTGTCGCCCACTGTAATAACGCCATTGTTCCTGATGATTTTGGTCCTGCCGTGGCTGGAGATCAAAGCCCGTTTTTCGAATTTCATGCTGGTTAAATAACCCCGCAGGTAGCAAAGTACTTCGTTGATTGATTCGAAAAGCGAACGTCGCGGAAGGTGGGCGGTTTGTTCTTCCATAAATGAAACCTTTGGTATCAGGTTGAATTCCCTTTACGGTGTTTGTCTTTTTTATTATCGGTATTAAAACCGGCGGTTAAAGATATACAATTAAGAACCATAAATCAATGTTTGGTTGATTCCCGGCAGTGGCGGCGGGCCCGCAAGCGAGCGCTTCCGCCGGGTGAGGGGATTCGGCGGTACAACTCAGGATAGTGCCCGGCGGGTGTCCCCCCGCCACAGCGGACGCAAGCGCACCCGCCGGGAAT
>WJIJ01000067.1 GCA_014730345.1 Candidatus Zixiibacteriota bacterium
ATTGGATATAATCTCGGGCTGATTTGAGTATAACTCGCTTGCGCGCACACCCTTGAGGTTTTTAATAATACCCTGTGTGGTGTTCTCAGCGGCGTCGTTCCATTGCTCCAGGATAAAATCGTCATCTACCCGTTTCCAGGTGTATGTGGGCATTGGTATGCTCATGAATTGAGCTTTGAAACGTTCTTCGCTTTCCCTGAGGGCGACTTCGGCCAGTTTTTCCTCGGTTATATCCTGGGCGGCGCCGTAGATGCGCATTACTTTACGAGACCTTTTTCCGATAATAGGTTTGCCGTATACTCTCAACCACCTGAGTTCACCGTCTTTTCTATAAATCCGCAATTCGGTTATGTTGGACTCTCCGGCCATTAACTGCTCAATTCCCTGCTCAATAAGATTTATATCGTTGGGATGTACAGTGGGGGATTTCCAATCATCCATCCGGGATAGCTCTTCAAAATTGTAGCCGGTGATTTCGTCAAATCCCTCGGTAATCCACCTGTTAGTGAAGTTACCCTGTTCATCGATATCGAACGCGTAAGCATAATGGGATGTAAGTTCGGAGACGGCTTTGTACCTTGCTTCGGAGATACGCAGAGCTTCGATAGCTTCGTTTAACTCGGTAATGTTGCGTATAACCATTATAAAATGGACGTGGTTATCGATTTCGATTGTTTCCGCCGAAATCTGGACATCGAGAAGTTCACCGTTTTTACTGCGGAATTCAGTGTAAAGATTATCTACTCTTCGGTTTTCCTGGATTCTTTTTTGGAATTTTTCCCTGTAATTTTCATGGACCCACAGGTCGAGTTCGTTGATAGAGTGGTTTATGATTTCCGCTTTAGAAAATCCGGTGTTTTCATAAAAACTATCGCTGGCTTCGATAATCAGGTATTCCGGGTAGGTTAAAAGCAATACCGCGTCGGGGCTGGATTTAAAAGCTTTGGCGAATTTTTCCTCGCTTCGCAGGCGGGCGAATTCTTCTTTCTTGCGCAAAGTTATATCTTCATCAGTTCCTATCAAGCGAACCGGTATCCCTTCATTGTTCAGCACCCTCTTTCCCCGGGTTTCGAACCACCGGACCGTGCCGTCTTTGTGCATCATACGATGGACGATTGTATAGCTGTCGGTAAGGCCGTTGATATGGTCCTGGGCGGCCTGCATGACTTCTTCTTTGTCGTCGGGGTGAATATAACCGCTCCAGATCTCGATGTCGTTAGGCATTTCATGGTCCTGGTATCCCAGCCTGGATTTGATGTTAGGGTCCAGGTAAAACTCTCCGGACTGGAGATTCCAGTCCCAAACCCCTACCTTCGCGGCCACGGTAGCCATTTCGTAGCGATTGCGGCTTGTTGTCAATTCGTTTTCGGTTTCCTTAAGCTCGGTTATATCCGTAAAAGTCGCATAGATCATGAAGGGCTTGTTTTCGCCGGGGCGATAGTGCGGAATACAGTCGACGGCAATCCATACATGTTTGTTCTTTTGAGGATTATATACTCCCATGGTAACGCCTTTAACCGATTCGCCGGTTTTGAGAGTAACAGCGATGGGATGTTCTTCGGGGGGAAATTTCGCGCCATCTTCATGTATGGTATCCCACTCCTCGTTTTCGTTGGATAAGCTTTCTATTTCTTCGAACGAACGTCCGAGGATTTCCAGCGCTGAGGGGTTAGCCGAAAGCAGATGTCCTTCGGGATCGAGATACATTGCGCCGGGAGACATTGTCTCAAAGAGCGTGCGGTGTTTAAACTCGCTTTCCTCAAGCGCTTTTTCGGTTTTTCTGCGGTCGGTGATATCGTGGTACTGGGAGGTCAGGTATTTGGGTTTGCCTTCCGGGTCATAAACTACCGATGAGGTTACCAATGTCCAGATGAAGTCCCCGTTTTTGTTTTTATAGCGTTTCTCAAAACGGGCGTTTTTGATTTCGCCGCCGGTGAGTTGTTTGAATATGGCAAGTCCGGGTTCAACATCGCCTTCATCGGTGATATTAAGGAAATGTTTACCGGTGAGTTCATCTTCTGAATATCCGAGCATCTCACAGAAATGTGGATTTACTTTCACAAACCGGCCATCCAATCCGACAATAGCCATGCCCACCGAAGAGAATTCAAAGGTTCCCCTGAATCTCCTTTCGCTTTCGGCGAGTTTTTCAGCAGTCAATTTGACATTGGTAACATCGAGGATTATGCCCCGGATACCCGCTGGTTTTCCGTCTTTTAGTATACGGTTCGAATATGAAATAACCTTGAATGTTGAGCCGTCCTTTCGAACAGCAGTATATTCATTGCCTTTCGATTCGATACCGCTCAGAATACTCTGGGCGTTTGTTTTAATTTTGGAGGTATCTTCAGGTATAAACAGCTCGAATGCCTTCAGTCCTTTATCGAAGTTCTCCCTGGTGTAACCGAACATATCAAATGCCGATTGGTTGGCGAATAAAAGATTTCCTTCCAAATCCATTTCAAACACGCATCCGGGGAGTAAATCAGCGAGTTCACGGAACCTTTTTTCGCTTTCTTTAATTACCTGTTCGCTGTTATGCTTTTCGGTAATGTCGGTAACGATTACTCCCAAGCCCTCTCCGACTTTGAATACGCGCAGGGCAAGGTATAGATCACCCCTTGCGGTAGTGTAATGTTTCGCTTCCAGCGAAGCCGGTTTACCGGTGCGAAGTACGTTCTCGTAAATCTCCATCCTGCCATCGGGGGTCGGTTCAGGGCTAAGTTCCATAAGGTGAGTTCCAAGTACATCCTCTTTTTGAGCATTGAGATAACTGAGAGCTTTGGGGTTTATATCTATGATTTTCAGGTCATTGTTGAAGAGGAAAAAACCATCGGTAGCAGAGTCCCTGAACTTGGTAATCATCTCCCGGCTTTCGTTTAATATCATTTCGGTATGTTTTTGCGCGGTAACATCGCGGACCGTTCCCACGATAGCTCTCGGCGCGCCTTCGGCGTCCCGAATGACAGAAAACCTGTCGCTGAACCAGAGATATTCGCCGTTGGAATGCCTCAGGCGGTACTCCAGGGAAAAACCCGTCTCGGGATTCCCGGCAGTTGATAATACCTTTTCTATATAAGATTTAATCTTTGGGATGTCATCCGGGTGGTAGTAGGAATATGTATCATTCGAAGAAATGGATTTGATTTCTTCATGTGGATAACCGAGGGCTTTTTCCAACGCGGGGCTGAGGTAGTCATAGCGGGAAGTCTCGAGATTAAGGCGGTATAAGATATCCTTTGAATTATTGATAATTTCGGCGAGTTTCAATTCCCTGTCGCGGAGGAAATTTTCGAGAGCCTGATGCTCGGAGATGTCGATGTTCAGGATAACGGCGCCCGCAAAATCACCGTTTACCGATGATGCTAACATGAAAAAATCTGCCTTTGAACCGGAGTATTCTACCTTAAACCTGGTGTGGAATTCCTCTTTTTCCCCCGATAAAATTTCCCTGATTCCCTGTTGCACCTCTTTAATTTTGGTTGAAGGGATGTTTATGGTTTCTGAGATATCGAAGAAATTCGAGCCTATATCGCCTAATGCGGCCAGGGATTGAAGCTCCCCGGCATGTTTTTGCCACAATTGATTGACGGCAATAATAACACCATTATGATCGAGGAGGGCGGCGCGGGCTGGAAATGAGCTAAACTCTGGGCTGGGGCTGGTATCATTTTTATGCATAAGAGACTCTTAAAACCGGAGATGAAAGGACCAAATCGTAATACTTCTTAATATACTTATATTTAGTATATTAAAGGGATAAATAAAAATCAAGTTTTTGCTCTAAGAAAATGCATGGAAGGCGGTTATAAACAAATATCGGAATCGGGGCTTTAAGGAGTGAGATGCGGTAAAGGAAGTACGAATTTTATACGTATTAGGTACCTGAATGCTGGTCAAGAATTCAACAATAATTTTTAAAAAACTTTAAAAATATATATAATTTTTATAACGACGCTGATTGATTAAATTTGACTACTCCCTAACCGATAAATCAAATGAAGTTGATATAATGGAATAAGGAATTTTCAGTTCGGAAATAAATAAACGAAATATATCCCAAAGGGAGGAGCAATGGTAAAACGTGTGATGATAGTAGCCCTGAGTGTGATTATACTCGGAGGAGCACAGGTATTCGGCGCGTCGCCGGGTGACACCATCGGAACGACCTACTATGACCTTCAGAGTGAAAATTTAGCCGCGACCCGTATATGCGTAGATACATCCGGCGGAGTTCATTTCGCCTGGATCCATACCGCGGCGAGTTCATCCGGAGACCGTCATATTTATTACAATTTCATTGATAACGGCGGATTTGTCTCGTGGTCATCGGGTACGCAGATAAGCACCAGCGCGGGAGCGGGGTTCCCTGACCTGGGGGTATTCCCGAACGGCACCGGCGCGGTGGTGTACCATAATACTAATAACAACAATTGCAATTTCGGAAAGGACAGCGGCCAGGGATTTGGTCTCTTTTCAATAATCGATATACCGGATGAGGTTCCTGGAGAAGCCACGGCGTATTGGCCAAAGGTTTCGCGGGATTCTTCAGGCACATGGCATGCGGTAGCGACGAGTTATGCCATGAGTACGGAATTGCCGTTTATTTATACTTATTCGACGAATGATGGAGCCAATTGGGCTTCGCCGGTTCTCGTGGATACGGTGGTAAATATGACCCCGTTCCCGGTTTCCTCGAGGGTCAGCACCAAGACGGCGATTGTCTGGGGGCGTCCGATCGATATTTCCAGCCCGGATTACTATGATTCGGACCTTTATTATGTGCAGTCGGCTGACGGCAGTACATGGGATTACAATACCAAGGTTAATGTAACCAATTACAGCGGGGCTGATACTCTGCGTGTATTTACAGATATCGATGCCGCATACGATTATAATGACAACTTGCATATTGTATGGAGCGCGGTGGTTTATTACGCTGGAAGCGGAGACGCGATGAATGATTCATCGGCGTTGTTCCACTGGTCATCGGCGACCGGAATCGATACGATCGCGACGGCTTTCGAGAATAGCGCCCCTTCCCTTTATGATCTGAACATAGCGAAAGTTAATATCGGGGTGGATGTAAATAACAATCTCTTCGCGGTATGGACCCGATTTACCAATTCGGACAAATCCGCGGGAGGCTACTCGAACGGTGATATATATTATGCATATTCGACGGATGCCGGCAACACCTGGTCCACTCCGGAGAACCTGACCGACAGCCAGAGCGATGGTTGCACGGCCGGAAACTGTGACAGTGATCACTGGCCCGCGCTTGCGGAAACGGTCGACCAGTATCTGCATATTCTTTACATCCACGATACGGATGCCGGTTCAATTGTGCAGGGAGAAGGCAGTGAAGCGATAAGCCAGGTGATGTATTACAAGCATGAGAACCCGCTGTGGGTTGGAATTGATGATAAGCAACAACCCCGGGAATACGAGCTTACTCTTTCCAATTATCCGAATCCGTTTAATAGTGTTACTGTGTTTGAATTCCCGCCGGTGGAGGAAGGCGAGTTGACTGTTTACAACCTCCTCGGTGAGAAGGTAGCTGAAATAGAAGTGGCTAACAGTTCAAGGATAGAATGGGACGGCCGGAATATCTCTGGCAGGGAGCTTGCCAGCGGCGTTTACTTCGCCAGGCTTCATGCGGGAGATAACACCTTGACCCGCAGGATATTAATGTTGAAGTAGAAATTTGTAGTTATATTTATGAACAGCCCGGGGTTTTAGCGCCCCGGGCTTTTTTATTTGGATTTTTGGAACCCCGATTTTGTTAATTTTGTTTCTTTTATTGAGTGTGCGTATCGGTAAAACGCTCTAACGAACCTGGAATGTTAAGCCGATAAATAAAGTTGAAGCCTGCCGTAAACACTTTGTAAAGCCCATCCGAAAAACATATCCGGTTAGAAAGTAAGTTTGTTTTGTTGATAAGGTTAAAGAGGATAAAAGTCCGGAGAACAGCGAGGTTTTTGTAAAATAAAATATGTTAAAAAACCCTTGACTTTTGTTCGCCTTAAATCCATTATACCTTATTAATTGGGAAAGGATGGGAGTGAACAAAGCAGTAAAAAAGGTCTGCCGTATTAAAATTGATAAAGTATCCGAAAATAAGATAATAATATAGAATCCTTCAAAGGAGGTTAGCCATGAGGGTCCCTATAGGGATTGAAGGAAAATTCGCCTCGTTGGTCGCAGTATTAATTGTTGTGCTCTTTACGGGAACAGCCTTGGCATCAACGACCGGACAGATAACCGGTACGGTAACTGATAGGCAGACAGGAGAACCTCTGCCTGGTGTAACTGTTCTTATAAAGGGAACAAGTATCGGCGCGGCGACCGATTTCGATGGTTTCTATCGAATTCAGAACGTAGCGCCGGGAACTTACGAACTGGCGATTTCGCTGGTTGGATACGCGCCGACAACGGTCAGCGATGTTAAGGTAAGTATCGACAAGGTTACTACTGTGGATGTGAAGCTCATTTCTGAAGCAGTACAGTTTGAGGAAGTTAAGGTTGTGGCTAAGAGACCCCCGATCGAGAGCCGGGTGACATCAAATGAAGATGCCATAGGCGCTGATGAGATAGGGGTTATCCCGGTAAAGGATACCAAGGGAATTCTGGCCACGCAGGTAGGTTTTGTTAAACGCGGAACGCAGTTGCATGCCCGCGGTGGCCGTGCCGGCGAAGTAGTTTTCCGGGTTGACGGCGTTGATACCAATGACCCGCTTGGAGTTAATTCGCCTCGTACGGCGGATATACGAACAGGTGTCGGCAACGACGCGTCCGGACGTGAATTCGCCAAAGCGGAATCACCTTTTTTAAGTATGGATGTGTCCTCCAATGATATTTCGGAGATATCCATCATTAAAGCGGGTTGGCCCGCGGAGTACGGCAATTTGCAGTCGGGTTTGGTAAACCTTGCAACCAAAGAAGGTGACGCGAGATTTACCAGTGGATATCTTGAATACACCACGGATGATTTCGGCTCGCCGTCATTGAATAAGTATTCATTTAATTCCGACCGTTTTGACGCGTCGATTTCCGGACCGGTTCCGCTTGTTCAGGATGTTCTTTTCCCGAAACTGGGTCTCGAATTTCCGGGCGAGAGTTTCGCGTATTACGCATCATTCTCGGTTGATAAAACCGATACCTACACGGCATATTCGGATTTCGCGCCCAGCCAGCTGGACACTTACTGGGGCCGGGAAGAACGGTTATGGGATGTTTTCCGCGTCGATTTTCCCATGCGTCAATCGAATTCTTATAAAACAAGCATTAAGCTGACTTATAAGCTCGATGCCGCGCGGAAGGTAAACTTAAGTTATAAAAAAGATTGGAGCGAATATATAGATTGGGACTGGGATTGGCGTTATACTCCGCATACAGCTCCCCGGCAGGAGACCTGGTCTGAGTTGTGGCAGGTTTACTTTACCGATAAACCTGGTTGGATTAAGAATACATTCTATGAATTCCAGGTATCGAAGTATACTATCGCCGCGACCCGTAAACCGGGTGGCAATGTACCCGGCGATTTCCTGTTTTTCGATGAATGGGAATTTTACGAGGATGAGAATAACAACGGTCAATGGGACGACGATGAGCCGTATATCGACAGCAACGGCAATGGCCAGTATGATTTCGGTGAACCCTTCACCGATCTAAATGGCAATGGCACCTGGGACTCCGCTGAGGAAATTACCCAGGACACAAACGGCAACGGCGAGTTCGATTATGAGAGACGCCGTGTTCAGCTTCCCGATGATCCCGAACCGTGGCAGGACGGAGATATAAACCTTGGTGAACCGTTCCTGGATATGAACCAGAACGGTGTGTATGATGGTAACGATGTGGATATCTGGACCTCCGCCGATGACCTTAACGGCAATGGTAAATATGACGGGCCCAATGATGATTGGACACCTGGGATACCGTACCGTGATTTAAACAAAAACGGGGAATATGACGCTCCCGACGGATTCTACCAGTATGGAGAACCGTTTGTCGACGAGAACGGCAACGGCAAGTGGGACGGCACAGACCTGTTTTTCGATTATGGCGGTTATGACGGCCGTGCTACTTACAGCCATCGGCGCTCGGATATCTATACTATAAAGCTGGACGTAACCAGTGCTCCGTCTGAACACCATGATTTGAAAACCGGTGTGGAATATAAATTCATTAAATTGCGTATGGCGGACCTTCGATATCCGTTCAGCCGCTATATCGGTCAATCACCTGATCCCAATGAGCCCTGGAATGACAGGGGATCGTTCCGTGATTTCTACTGGAGAACACCCAAGCAGGGCGCGTTTTATATTCAGGATAATATAAGTTACGGCGAGTTGTACATAAACCTCGGTTTCCGCTGGGATTATTTCTACCAGGCGCAGGAAGTTTTCAGTATATCTGACGAGGAAGCTCCCTATTACGCGATTGAGGATATTAAGGATACCCAGAACAAGTTTTCGCCGAGATTGGGCGTGTCTTATCCGATTTCGGAGAAGGCCAAGGTTTACTTTAACTATGGTCACGCATACCAGTTGCCCGAGTATTATCGTTTCTACGCGCGGGCAACCCAGAACATCACTGCCGGCGGCGGTGGAGCGCGCGGTATTGTAGGAAACGTAAATCTTGACTTTGAGAAAACGGTTCAGTACGAATTGGGTGTCGAATACCTTATAGACAATGCCCATAAACTGAAAATCTCCGGTTTCTATAAAGACCAGTACGGTCTTATCAATGTTGTTGAGGGGCAGGGCGTGCTTGCGGCTGATAGATATACCAACCTCGACTATGCCCGTTCGAGGGGTTTTGAGCTCGAGTTAACCAAGTCTATAGCCGATTACCTGACCTGGGGAGCCAAGTATGAGTATTCCTGGGCATTCGGTAAATCATCTTCCGGAACCTCGGATTATTACCTGCGCTTTACCACCGGCCAGATTCCGCTTAAGGAATCCGCGCTGGATTGGGATATCCGTCACCAGGTTAATATCGACGCTACCCTCAGTATAAGGAAGGACGATCACCCGGTAGTAGCAGGTATCAAACTTCCTGATGCCTGGGGCGCCAGCATAATCTGGCAGTTTAACTCCGGTTATCCTTACTCGCCTTCCAGCCAGCATCCGGGTATTGTAGTAATAGGTAATGTTACTCCGCCCCAGAATACCGAAAGGCAGAAGCCTTACTCCAACGTTGACTTGCGCCTTTATAAGGATTTCGCGGTCAGCGGTCTGGATTTCACCTATAGTCTCTGGATTACGAATCTGTTTAACAAGAAGAACCAGTTCAGGGTCTATGGCGATACCGGCAGAGCGGATACTTCCCAGTTAACTTCCGATCGTCGAATCGTTACCGGAATTGATCATGATAAAGATCCCGCGAACTGGGGTCCGGGCAGGAATATTAAAATGGCTTTGGCTGTTAAGTTTTAAAATGAGAGCCGAATACCGGCTCTCTTAACTAAGAGAGGTTTCAAGGGAGTTTTCTCATGAACAAATTTAAGAGGATAAATTATAAATTCGGCTTCTTGGTTTTACCGTTTTTGCTTCTCGCGTTTATGATTATGACCTCTGACGGTCTTGGTAGAACCATGCCTAAGAAGAAGGAATTCCGGCTGAACAAGCCGATGGTGGGAACGCCGAATGTAACTAACGCAACCCACCGGATTTCGAATATATGGTTTACCATTACAAACTGGGGCTTTTTGGGGAGCGCCCAGTCCACAGATATTATCGATTGTGAAACAGGCGAAGTCGCCCCGTCATGCTGGTTCCCTGCGGGTTCGGACCTGGAATACCTTTTCCAGGGAGCAATCTGGGTGGGAGCTATAGTCGAAGGCGACACACTGGTTTCATGCGGTACTGACGGCTGGTGGGATACCCACGAGTATTTTCCGGATGAATCCGGTGATTCCACCGGTGAGATCTGGTTAGGCTCTGTGCGGCCTTCAACGGCATATCCCCGCGTAACCGATAATAACTGTTATGAATATCAGATACCGGAATCGCTCTCGATATCCGAGGAAGATTTCATAGCTTATTATACTGACACGAACACGGTTGTCGCCGAGGTAGATCCTATCGACGCGAGACCGTTGAGGCCCCTGGGTCTCCAGGTGGAGCAGAAGAGTTATTCCTGGTCTTATGAATACGCCGAGGATTTCATTCTTTTCGACTTCAAGTTGACCAATATCGGGGAGAACGCGTTATCTGATATGTGGATGGCATTCCATATCGATGCTGACGTTCACCATACTTCCGTAGGTTCTCCGGGAGCGCAGGACGATATCACCGGCTTTCTGGAGAAATCACAGCCAATCGAGGGTGTTGACAGTCTCGATATTAACACTGCGTACATTATGGACAACGATGGCGACCCTGGAGACGGCGATGTTTGGGACAACCGATCAGTGCGCGGTTTGACCGGCACCCGTGTTGTACGTTTGCCCGAGGGCGTGGACAGCCTTGGTTTTAACTGGTGGATTTCGAATGTGAATTCCCAGTTGGACTGGGGTCCGCAATGGCTTTCCAATTACATAGGACGTTTCCCGGGCGGTGGTTTAGGCACACCCGGCGGTGATGCTACGCGTTATTACATCCTTTCGAATTTCGAGTTTGACTATGACCAGGTTTTCGCGGCGATAGATTGGACGGCGGAAGATGATCCGCCGGGAGGAAAAACATGGTTGGCTCCTCTGGGTGAGGATCTGGCCACAGATTTAGCGAATGGGTATGATACCCGGTATACATATTCATTCGGGCCATTCCCGACTATCGACCCGGGCGATTCGGTTCTTCTAACGGTAGCTTATGTTGCCGGCGCGGATCTTCATGTCAATCCGCTTGATTACTCGGAAACACTCGAAAATAACGAAACTAACAGGACCGCGATTGAATCATTTATAGGCAGGTTGGATTTCAGCGATTTCGCCTTGAACGCCACCTGGGCTGACTGGGTATATGACAACCCGGGAGTGGATACTGACGGCGATGGCAACTTCGGTGATTGCGGTCAGTGGGAATTCGATGGAACAGGGGATTCTACCTGCGCATTGTGGGTGAAGGGCGATGGAGTACCTGATTTCAGCGGTCCTCCGCCTCCGCCTTCGCCGCGTCCGCTGAACTTCTCTACGGAAGTAAATTCTGTTACCCTTTCCTGGAATTCCACGGTATCCGAGTATACTGAGGATACTTTTGGTAATGGATTTGATTTCGAGGGTTATAATGTTTACAGGTCGAGGTCTCAAAGGCTCGATGAGTTTACCTTATTGGGATCTTACGACCGTATAGACTATGACAGTTTCTATTATGACCCGTTAAGAGGCAGGATGGTTCTCGGTAAATCAAGGCCGCTGACTCTCAAGGAACTGAAGGAGAGATACGGAAGCAAAGTTACTTCCGGCCAGATAGGCCAGAACGTACCGTTCATTGTAGAGAACAAACCGCCTTATGAGCCGTTGCATTGCCCGATGGACCACGGATTCAAGGTATACCGTCCCCATGGCAACAACACCGGGCTTTACGAGGACTATACAATAGTCAATAAGATACTCGATGGCGTTATCGGGCCAGACGGCGAGGTTATAGAAGCTGACACCACATGGTTGACGTTCGATTTTAAGAACGACGCGAACCATATATTTGACAGTACTGTGGTAAATGGCGATACATTGTCCGATGGTACGGCTGTTGACAAACATTACTACAGCTACAAGATTACCGGTTCGCTTTCCAGTATTCCTTATTACTATTCTGTAACTTCCCTGGATTATGGTGATCCCCGTACAAAGCTTGCTCCGCTGGAGAGTTCGAAGGGAATCAACATGACCTCGATTTACGCGATCAACGATTTCGAAAAGGTAGAGGCTAACCAGGTTTATGTCTATCCCAACCCGTACATAGATGACGGCCGTTACCGGACGGAGGGCTGGGAGGATATTAACCAGGATCCCCAGTACTCCAAGAGGATATATTTTGCCAACTTGCCTCCGGGTGACGTTACAATCAGGATATTTACCTTAGATGGCGACCTTGTTGATAGAATAAACGTAACCTCGAATCCAGTGGATGATAATTCGCAAACCGAAAACCAGCTTGTAGAGGTCGATCAACCGATCGTAAGCTGGGATCTAATCTCCCGAAACACGCAATCGATCGTATCCGGAATATACCTGTTCAGCGTAGAATCGGATTTCGGGCGGCAGATTGGCAAATTCGTGGTTATTAAGTAGTTGGGATGAATATAATGTTTAAAGATAATAAGGAGAAAATTATGAGACAGGCAGCGGTAATAGCCATCGCCGTGCTTCTTCTCCCAACGCTTGCGTTCGGGCAGGCCAAGGTGGGAACCGCCGGCGCTCAATTTCTGGAGATTGGCGTATCCGCGCGCGGCATGGCTCTGGGAAACGCGATAGTGGCAAATGTAGACGATGCGTCGGCGGTTTATTATAATCCGGCTGCCATCGGCGAGTTTGACAGATATAAAGCGATGTTTACCCACATATCTTATGTAGCGGATATAAACTACGAATTTGCCGCTTTGACCATGCCGGTCAATGCCTTAATGGGCAATGTAGGGATAGCGTTTTACATGTTGTCCACTGATGACATGCCGGTAACGTCCTTTAAGAATCCTACCGGAGCAGGCGCGCCGACATTCCAGGCAAAGGATTACGCGTTAGCGTTTACTTATGCCGCGCCATGGACGGAGCATTTCAGCCTGGGGGTTACTGTAAAGTATATCGCCGAGCTGTATCATGATTACAAGGCGGAAGGCTGGGCGGCTGATGTGGGGACTTATTACAACACCGGATTCCGTAATCTGCGGATATGCATGTTGTTATCGAACTTCGGTCCGGATTTAAAATTTATTGAGGAAAAATATCCATTACCCCAGGATTTCAAATTCGGCGTATCCATAGATGTGCTCCAGGGACCAACCCACAGGTTGATATTCCTGGGACAGATGGCCCACCCAAATGATAATCTCGAAAAGTACGCGACCGGTTTCGAGTACTGGTTTAACGACTTCGTGGCCCTCAGAGTAGGAAGAAATTATAATGTCGATTATGTATCGTCCAATGATTTCATGAAATTTGAGGGTATGTCTTTTGGCGCCGGGTTGAAGATGGATGTTTCTAATTTCACCATGGGAGTCGATTATGGTTACCAGGATTTTGGTTTCCTGGACGACACCCATAGGTTCTCGTTGAGCTTGGAATTTTAATAGGTTTACCGGAGGTCAAACACAATGCACATAAAGAAAAAGCTCTGGGCTTTACCATTTATCATAGTAACAACCGCGCTTGTGATGATAGGGTGTTCGGAGTTGGAATTAAGCGGTACGGCGCCGGATAATATAAGGCCGGAAGTTACCTTTTCCAACGTGCCAAACGATTCATCGTATTATTCTTCCAACCCGGAGGTAAACTGGTTCGGAAACGATGTAGACGGGCAGATTATTCAGTATCATTACAAAGTGATATTGAAGGACAGCCTTGCGGTTGCTTTGCAGGAATTCCTGGGTTCGTTCAGCACTCCGGATTCGTCCTGGATATCCGTGGAAACGGAATCAGACACTGTGGCGCTGTATGCTTCACCGGAACCGGATGAGTACCTCGAGCAGTACATATTCCTCTGCGCCGAGGATGATGACGGCGCGTATTCCGATTTAGCTTACAAACTTTTCGCCAGGAACAACCATGCTCCCGACACCCACATCGAGGTAATTGAATCGGATACTATAGCCGGTTATGTATATTACAGTTATCCGTACTTAACCGATTATTACGATGGCTTAAGACTGCAGTGGGAAGGTTCGGACTCCCTGGACTTCCCCGACGAACAGCCCGATTTCGAATTCCATTGGACATTGTATGGTCCCTTTGATGATGAGCCATATATCGGTTTGGATTCATCGACATTCGATACGACAATGATCTATACGGCTTACGATTCGACATCGAACCAGACAGTAACCTGGGAGTCCTATGATTCCACAAATCTCGATGTCTGGGTAGATGACGAGGATGTAACCCTCTATAATTTGCGTACCGGTTATTATGTGTTCCGGGTATTATCCAAGGATGACGCTGAAGTGGTCGACCAAACCCCGCTGGATACGCTGACGGGTGAATACGAGTCGATTAAAATAATCCGGTTCGTGGAGCCTTTCTGGGTTACCGGTGAGGATGCCGAGGAACTTCTGGTACTCGACTTTTCAAGGTACCGCAACTTCCCCGGTGAAAACGAAGAAGAAGATTCAAATTACGTGTTTTACAGGAAGGTGATACAATCGGCGGGAATCGACACATTGACCGAGGTACGCTGGGTACATAACGACAGTTCGGCAACGGTGGAACGGGCGACGTTGATTGAGCACCCGTTGATACTGGTGCTGAATGACGACTGGTTCGAGCCAATACCTCAAAATATAAGTATATGGTTCCAAAAGTATCTTGGAGTCGGCGGGCAGATGATGGTAACAGGCCGTTACTGTTTCCGTGTCGGCGCCCGTACAAACTACATGGATTCCTTGTATTATGGTGAGGCTGGAGTTGGAACCGGTGTTGTAGCCGGCAATAACCAGCAGGGCTACCTCGCGCGCGACTATTTCAACCTCTACTATAGTATATTCCCCGGCTGGAACTTCCAGAATAATCTCAACCATGAGATGACCGGGGCTACCAGTGTTTACAGCGGATTACCCAATGTAAGTTTCGACACCACTAAGGTTCAGCAGGTTGTGGGGACGTTCTATACGGTGAACACCAATTACCTGCCGGCGGTGGAGAAATTGGTAAGGAATGCGGAGTCGCAGACTCTCTACGAGTTTAAATCGTTCCAACCGGAGTTTTCCGACTTCGATGGCTTCCCGGTGGCGAATTATTACGCGCCGCGGATAATGATTGGCGAGAATATGCGTACCGCGTTCAAGACATCGTACTTTGCTTTCCCTCTTTATTATGCGGAGGAAAGCCAGGCGATAGATGTTCTCACAACGATGTTTGGCATATACGGAATACAATAGCGATATAGCGCAAACGCTTTTAACAAGGGATCGGCCCGGCCGGTCCCTTTTTTAATGGCGCTGTTTGATATTTCTTATGATTTCGAGATTTTCCAAAGCGGGGGCGAAAGCGGAATCGATCTGCAATGCCTTGTTGAAAAGGGATTCCGCCCTGTCGAGATTCCCGGATTTGGCATTAACCAGGGCGAGATTATAAACGGCAATTATATTCGTGGGTTCGATACCGACGGCGCGGCTGAGGTATTCAACGGCGTTGGTATAATCCTTTTTAAAATCGTAAATGAGCCCGGCGTTTATATAAGCCTGGGTGAATAATGAATCCCTTTTTACCACCTCATTCAATAAATCAAGAGCTGTATCGAAGTTTTTCCTGTCTATCTCAATAGCGGCTAAATTATACATAGCCATTGTCCGGGTTTTTTCGGGCGCCGAGGAATAGGGCAGGTCTTCAGAATATATCTTCCCAAGGTTATAGTCGGAAACGAGGTTTTTACTATCGCTCTCGATAATCTGCCGGTAGTAAAATCCGGCAGAATCCGTACGGCCGGTTTGCTGGAAGATTTTACCAAGGGCGAGTTGAATATTTATGTCATCGGGAAACTGCCGGCAGTATCTCCGGGCGTGCTGGAGAGCGGCGGTTGTGTCTCCGCGGTTCATGTATATCTGGACGATATTCAATGCCGCGGGTACCATGTTTGGTTTTACTATCATGGATTTTTCAGCGTAATCCAGGGCTTGGTCGTGATTCCCACGCAGTAATTCAATGGTGGAAAGATTAAGATACGCCCGCGCTTCGCCGGGATGGAATTTCAGCTCCCTTTTATAATAGAATACCGCGCTGTCATAATCGCCATTGTAAAAATGAATATTTCCGAGGTTAAGGTTGGCCTGGGCCACCTCGCTATCGTTTCCGGCCGCGTCATGGTAGTATTCCCGGGCATCCTCCCAATTGCCGCCTCGGAGATAAATATTCCCGAGGTTGTAGTAAGCCTGGGCATAGTTGTCTTTATCGATACCGGTGAAGTTTGTTATAGAAATAACGAATGCTAAAATCCCCAGCGCGATAGCGATTATTAATTTTGCCGGGAAATTCCGGCTTTCAATTCCGGAATATATTTTATAGAGACCATACCCGGCAAAGATGGACAAATAGGGGATAAAAGGCAGGCGGAAACGTGAGGTTACAAAAAAGAGTATCATGGTCAGCCAAAGGGACACTGTAATCATCCACAGCAAGAGGGTGTTTTTATCCCTAAAACCGGTAATAATGTTGCCGATTACCGCGAGCCCGAGTATAAAAGCGAAGGGGATAAAAGAAACCCGGGAAATGGACGCGAATCTTTTCGAGAAATAGAGATTCTGGTTGTTTGAGATTTCGAAATTGTTTATTGACAGATAAGCTTTTTTGAGGGCTAAGCCAACTGCATCGATGGGATTTACCGCCCAATAAGATAAGCCTTTAGAATAATAAAAGCTCGAAACTTCCGATGGTTTCATATCCTGCCTGCCGGTTTCTTTCTCGGCGAGGTATTCGCAGTCCTCATATTCCCAGCTTGCCCCGAATTCGGGCATGTTGGCGGTCATACCATCGGCGGCTTTATTGTTGCCGATATAGAAGTTTATTCCTCCCTGCGATGCTATCAGCACCGTGTCGTTGCCAAGGAAGTAATTAACGGCGGTTACAGGCAGAATCGGGATCACTGAAACAGCTATGAATACAACGGTTTTGGGTATGTTTTTGGTTTTGAAATAGACAAAGATTATGACGGGTACACAAAATAAAAGGATGTTCGCGCGGGTAACGGCCGCTAAGCCGAGGGCGAATCCAGCTATTGCAATGGTAAAGATTTTAGAATTATCCTCAACGCCCCGCAAAATCAAATAAACGGCTACAATAGTGAAAAAGGAGAAGAGGGTGTCCACTAAGAGCTTTCCCTCGAAATACAATGGCGGGAAATAGAGGATATACAATAAGCTCGCGATGATCGCGGCGGTCAGGTTAAAATAGCGGTATGAAATGGCAAAAATAAAAACTACTATGGCTATTCCGAGTAGATGCCCGGCGAGGGACGCGATGAAAAGATTAATATCAAAAATGATATATATAATCCCGAGGAAAAATGGATATGCCGGCGCCCGGAAGAACGGGCCGTTGATAACCAACTCCCTGTTAGCGATATCAACTGCCAAAAGGTGGTGGTAGAGGGCGTCGATGCTGGGATTATAGAAAAACGGACTGTTTGAAGATGATTGCACCAGGTAAACAATCCGAATTATCAGCGCGGCCGCCGTTAAACCCGTCGCCCAGATGATATGGGGTTTTAAAAAATGCTCGCGTATTCCCATGCGGCGAATATATCAGGATGATATAGCTTTTGTCAACTGCTGATGCGGGTTACTATTTAATAAGGGAGACGCGGCCGGTTCGGTATTGATCACCGTACTTCAATCGGTAGAAGTACAACCCGGATGTAAAACCATCCGCTTTCCATATAACTGAATGGTTTCCTCGTTCATGGAATCCTTGCATGAGTGTGGTCACGAGTTGGCCGCGGATGTTGAATATATCCAGTTTGATATTTTTCGGCGATGGGAGACAGCAATTAAAATTTGTGGACGCGTTAAAAGGGTTCGGATAAGCGTTAACCGTAACTTCCAAATTTTCAGGAAGTCCGGGATCGTCAACCGAAGTGGCAATTAAGGCGGGGATGTAGTCAACGCCGTAATTTTGGGGAAAGTTGCTGTCACGGTAGTAACCGATAAGGTTATCATTTCCGGAGATTTCAATTAAGCCATTGTTGGGATGATTATCCGGGTCGTTGATGACAGAAAGATGATCAAGGCTTAAAAATATGCCCGTGGATTGTCCTGTTTCCCGCATGCTGATCAATTCGCTGTCGCCGGAAAACTCCGCCGACACCCGGCAGTTGAATCTCTCCCAGCCATTCGGGTCATGGTTTTCATCAAAATCGATTACGATCATATGAACTTCATCGCCAACCCGGACGGTATCGATTTCTTGGCCGTAGGAATCGCAGAATTTAGCCGGGAAGAGATATTCGTCGATAGCTTTTATATAATCTTCACCCTCATCCATTAAATCCTCGATGGTGTGGTAGTTCCCGCTGCCCCGGCGGGACCATGAATGTTCATTGGATAATCCCATCAAACCGTGTTGGGTATACAACGCCAGTATTATTATCCCCCGGGCATAGCCGTGGTCGAGGTCACGCCAATCGTTCCAGTGTTGATGAGGGTTCCAGCGTTCAAGGCTCTTTAAAAATGTTTCTTCATCTTCATAGTACTGCGGGTCGGAGAAGCTTTCGGAGATGCGGTATCCGAAATCATACAGGTCAGGGGCGGCATGGAAATCGTCCAGAAAATGAACTTCATTTCCGGCGTAAATCCATTCATCGATAGCCCTGTGGACCGCCTCAACTTCCGGTTCTTCACCGGTATAGGTGGAATCATAGCACCAGTTGCGGTTTAGGTTTATTCCATTCGCGTTATGACGGCTAAAACCCTCTGCGGCTCCATCGACATTGATTACCGGAACTATCTTGAATACAGTTTTATCAAGGAGTTTCTCGCCTCCGGGAGCGCCCCAGCCGATAAGGTGTTTCATCATCGCTTTCAGCATGAAACTTGGCGGAGTTTCCATGGGATGTTGCCGTGATGTCAGCCAGGCGCATTTTTTGCCATAAGGATAGGCGGCGTTCGGGTCCTCGATGGTAACCAAGGGAATATCTCTGCCGTTGACGCTCTGTCCGATGATTTCATAACTGAAATACGGCGACGCGGAAAGCGAATCGAGGTCATTGAAAAGGTCGGTATATGTGTAGGGGAATGTTAAGGCAATCCGGGCGCTGTCTTCATCGAATGTATGCCGGAAGTACATATCATTGTTAGACATCCAGGTATCGTGGATCCTGAACCAGTTTTCATTGTCGTAAGACCCGACCGGTTTGTGATTCTGGTTCATCCATCCATCACGATTGGTAATGCAGAAAGTAACCGTCTGACCGGACGCGTTACGGTCGATTTTAAAATAATACCAGCCATAGAGGTCGCCATGCTGGTCGTCGAGGCGCAGGGTCAGGTTTATATGGTTCGTGTCCACAGTGCTGGCCGACTGCAGGCTGGCGCATTCGAAATCATAGGAGATATCATCGGCGGTAACCTGGGCAAAGGATGGCGAGTAGATGAGTAATGTTAGAAAAAGGGCGTTGAATAATTTCATGTAATACTCCATCTAACTATCTATAATATACAGGAAATTCCCCTATTGTCAATAGCGATGCCGCAAGAGAATGAAGTGTAGTGATTTATAAAGTAAACGGGAGACATAAAAACTATTTCAAAAGAAGCATAGCCGACGACTTGGTGTTTTGATCCGAGGAAAGCCGGAAGTAATATACACCGCTGGGCAGTCCGGAGGCATTCCATTGAATTGAGTATGCGCCGCGGTTTTGGTATCCGGTATGGAGATTTACGATATGCTGACCGAGGAGGTTGTAGATATCGATACGGACATTAGATTTTTCAGGTATCGAGTATTGGATGCTGGTGGATGAGTTGAATGGATTGGGGTAGTTCTGGATAGTAAGGAAATCTCCGGGAGGGGGAGGCTCATCATCGGGGACAACTGTTTGTATAGAATCGCCGCCGCCATAAGCGCCCATATCGGAACGTTCTCCTCCCAACCCCATACTGCAGTCGAACAGGGTATCCCTCATTAAGGGGTCGCCTATATCGATGCAAGGGGAGTCATAAGGATCGCCGCACTCGACAGCCATAAGGTGAAAGTCACTGTTTTCCGGGTCCCTGAATAACGGTTCTATATCGATAATACCTGTCCCCGGATACCCGCCCTGTACATTGCAATATAAGACCGAATCGTCGGATTCATGGAGGACAAGCTGAAGGCCGTCATTGGACGAATTACCGTAAATGATGCAATTTTTGATTTTTGAATCTGAGCTTCGGGAATAGATTCCCCCGCCCCTTTCGGCAGAAGAGTTACCGTAGATAACATTGTTGATTATTATGCCGTCGCTGGCGAACAGGCGAATGCCCCCGCCGTCACGGCTGGCGTTGTTGTTGTAGATCAGGTTATTAAACAGCCGAAAGGAGGTGGAATTATCGTAGACCCCGCCGCCATCGCGGGAGTAGTTTTCGTATATGCGGTTGAAGACAATTGTCGGCAGGGCGTTCTCGGTAACATAGATACCGCCGCCGAATGTATATGTGCGGTTGTTATAAATCTCGTTATTGTAGATAAAGGCATTCGAGTTGGATTTGCAGAAGATACCGCCGCCGGAACCGGAGCCCCTGCATATATTTCCACGGAAAGTATTCCCTTCTATAACCGGCCAGCCGATGACATGTCCGCAGTACATACCCCCTCCGCCATAAGTAACGTTTTCATTATTTTCGATTAAATTATCGCGAATGATAGGACTGCATGTCGTGGCGATTCCTCCTCCGTAGAGGTGACCGCTGTTGTTATGTATATGGTTTTCTATAATCTGCATTTCGGAATATACTCCGCACCAGATGCCCCCGCCGTCCGCCTGGAGAGTCCTGTTGGAATCAATGGTGTTTTCGTAAACATAAGCGCTCGAATGCTCATAGCAATATATTCCCCCGCCGAATAACTCAGCGGTGTTTCCGGTTACCTGGTTATCGATGATATCGGGGCGGGAATAATTAACGCAGGCAATTCCGCCGCCGTTGGCTGAAGCTGTGTTGCCGCGGATGTAATTGGCGGTTATAACCGGATCGGCGTTGTATGTATATATTGCCCCGCCGTTGTTAAACGATGAATTATCCTCTATGTTGTTGTTCTCAATAATTGCTTCCGATTCAACGCAACCGATAGCGCCGCCTGTTTGAGCTAAGTTGGAATCAAACTGGTTGCCGGCGGCATAAGCTTGTGAGGAATATATATAAACCGCTCCCCCGCTCTGGCTGGCGATATTGTTTTTAAAGGTGTTGTTGATTATTGTGAGGTCGCATTCGGTTGCCAGAGCGCCGCCATTGTAAGCAGTATTTGATTTGAAGAGGTTGTTTTTTATTACCGGTGTGCTTTCATACTGGCATCCTATCGCTCCCCCATTTTCCGCCGAACCGTTTCTTAAGGTGAAACCGGTGACCATAGCAGTGCTGTCCTCGCCGTTTTCGAAAGCGATAATCCTGCCGTTATTGCTGCCGTCTAAAACGGTGATGGAAATATAGGAAGTATCGCCGGTAGTTAAATACTGAGATGCAAGTACCACATTTTTCCCATTGAAATTAAGATGTTCTTCGTATATTCCGGGTTGGACAAGCACCGTATCTCCGTGTGACGCGGAGTTGATGCCGGTTTGGATATTACTGTAATCGTCGGGGATATTTATTATAACCGCGTTGGCGCTGAGAAATGAAAGGAACAGAATCGAGAGCGCCGGGATTATGATATTCTTCATTTGATAATCTTCAAGGATTTTAGCGAGGCTACTACATACCATTCATGAATAAGTGAAAGCCAACGATATCTTCGCAATTGTTCACAAATAATATAATCGATTATCAAATTTTCACAAGATATATTTTGAGGATAAAGCTGATAAGCCAGTAGAGAAGCCTATTTTAATAAGACCATAGACCTGGAATTTACTATACCGTCAGCTGATATCGAATAATAGTAAACACCACTGGCATAAGATGATGCATCCCAATTAATGGAGTATATCCCCGCATCCTGGGGACCGGCGAACAGGTTTTCAATATGCTGTCCGGAAATGTTGAAAATATCGATACGCACTTCCGATTTGCCGGGAATTTGATACCGAATATTGGTTGATGAGTTGAATGGATTGGGATAGTTTTGCATTAAATGAAATCCGTCAACAGGTTTATCGCTATAATCCGGTATGAAAGTTTGGGTCGTTTCACCGCCGCCGTAAGCGCCCATATCGCTTCGTTCACTTCCTAATCCCATACTGCAATCGAGCAGGGTGTCGATAATATGGGGCGCGCCCATATCGATGCAGGGGGAGTCGTATGGGTCGCCGCAGTAGATAGCCATAAGGTGAAAATCGGCATTATCGGGGTCACGGAAATAAGGTTCTTGGTCGATATTGCCGATTCCCTGGTATCCACCCTGCACATTGTTATAAACCGCTGAGTCATCGGATTCGTGCAAAACCAATTGTAGACCATCTGTTGATACATTTTCGTAAATAATACAATTTTTAATTTTAGAGTCGGAACTGCGCGAGTAAATACCGCCTCCTCTTTCCTCGGCGGAGTTTCCGTAAATAACATTATTAACCATTAAACCATCGCTGGCGAAAAGACGTATCCCGCCGCCATCGCGGCTCGCGGAGTTATCATATATCAGGTTGTTCAATAGCCGGAAGCTGGTGGAGTTGTCATATACGCCCCCGCCGTCCATCGATGTATTGTTGTATACTCGGTTGAATACAATAGTAGGTAACGAATTCTCGGTAATATAGATACCGCCCCCGAATGTATTCGTCTGGTTGTCATATATTTCATTATTATATATGAAAGGGTTTGAATTAGATTTACAAAAAATACCACCGCCCTCAGCGGAGTTTCTGCAAATGTTACCCCGGAAGATGTTTCCTTCAATTATCGGAAAACCTATCACGTGGCCGCAATACATTCCGCCTCCGCCGTTATTAACATTTTCATTGTACTCGATTATATTATCGCGGATGGTGGGACTGCATATAGTGGCAATCCCGCCACCATAAAGGTTTCCACTATTGTAAGCGACAGTGTTTTCGATAATTTGCAGGTCGGAACCCCTGCCGCACCATATACCACCGCCGTCGACCTGCAGCGTCCTGTTGGAGTCAACCGTGTTATTAAAAACATAGGCGCTGGAGTTGTTGTAACAATAGATGCCGCCGCCGTACAACTCGGCGGTATTATTGTGAATTACATTGTCAGTTATGGATGGCTGAGAAGAAGTAATCCCGCTTATTCCTCCGCCATTCGCGCCGGAAATATTATTAGCAATATAGTTTCCCGTGATTGCGGGGCTGGAGTTGTCCATGAAAATTCCTCCGCCGTTACCGGAGGCATTATTGTTGGTTATATCGTTGTTTTCTATCGTAGCGTCAGATTGCATACAGCTTATACCGCCTCCTAAATTCGAGGAGTTTGAATCCATGAGATTCTGGGAAATATAAGCTTCCGAATTAAAAAGATATATTGCTCCGCCGCCCTGGGCAGAGCTGTTTCGTTTGAGAGTATTATTAATGATCCTGGCGTCGGTGTTCAATGCTATAGCTCCTCCGAAGGGCGAGGTATTCAGCAACATTATATTATTGCGTATCACCGGGTTACTTTCCAGACGACAGCCGATAGCGCCGCCGAAATCGCCTACCCCATTGGTGATAGTAAATCCGCAGATTACGGCAGTTGTGTCCTCGCCGTTTTCGAAAGTGACTACCCTGCCGTTCTGCCCGCCGTCTATTATGGTAGAGGAGATATAAGATGTATCATTAGTAGTAAAATATAGGGACCCGAGCTTTATATTTTTGCCATTGAAATTTAAAAGCTCTTGATAGGCGCCTGGTTGGACTAAAACGGTATCGCCGTTATTGCTTGCGTCGATACCGAGTTGTATCTGGTTATAATCAGCAGGGATGTTGATTATATCGGAGTGGGCCCTTGGTGAGAGCGAAATCATGAGGATGAGTAATAATACGCGGCGCATTTAAAACCTGCCTTTCTCGAAAAATCATACGGCTATTTATAAACCAGTTTGATTTTGGTTTCTAATACCACCCAGCCCTTAGTAGTCCAAAGCAGAAAAAAGCTATAATGATTATCGTTGTTCCAGCCCGAAGCAGATCAAAGCAGGTATTTATTCCTGGTGCGATTCCAAATCGCTTTAAACGACACACTTCTTAAGTAGCAAAGTGCTATCAAGCTGTAAAATAATAATATATTCGAAAAAAGCAAGCATTATTATTTCTGGGAAGCAACTTGGGGTTTGGATTTTGCACCTGCTTTTACTATTTGTGAAAACGGTTTCATATTTTGAAAATGAAACCGAAGCAAGGAATTTGAATTTATTCATTCCTTTTGGAAAGGCCCGGTTTAAGTTGCTGGGGCAGTATAAAAACGGCTAAAAACAGGCTAAAAATGGGATTTCAAATTTACAAACATAATAAACTTCAAAACCGGCATTTCCTTTGCGTTTCAAGGGGTTTGAAAAGATATGGAAAACCCAATTAAATCTTGACAAATAGGGGAATTATATTATTTTATTATATCTGGATAGTAGGAAGATGTGTTCTCATCAATTACATATGATCCGGAATTAAAGCAAGCGTAAATTAGTGTTGCGTTTGCTAAGTTTTTGAAACTAATCGAGTAATGCAACTGTTACAATTACGGTAAGGAAAACAGGTCATTTTATTTAATTCTATCATGGAGGTTATAATGTACTTATCTTTGCGCAAGACAACTATCATTCTGCTTGGTCTTTTATTCGCGTTTTCGGCAAGCGCCGTCTATGCCGAAGTTTTAACCAGCGCGGAAGGCTATCAGTACTTCTCGGACAGGATGATTGTTTGCACCACCAAAGATTCTCCAAAACTGAACACCGGTGAATTGGCTACGGCTGGTTTCACTACCGGTGTACAATCAATCGATAATCTCTGCGCTCAATATGGCGTAGAACGCGTTGAACCCTATTATAAAGGCAAGCTGAAAAGAGCGGTGCATCTGAAAGAGCTGATGTCCCGTACTTATGTTTTCTTTATAAATGAGACGAAAAGTGTTCACGAAGCGCGGGTGGCATTCAGCGCGGATACCAATGTTGAACACACCGATTTATGGGATATCCCGGTTCCTTTTTACACACCCAACGATCCACGGTTAAACCAGCAGTGGTTCCTGGGCCAGATCAACGCTTATGATGCGTGGGATATAATCCGCGGCCAGCAATCAGAATTCGGGATTATTGGTATAAGTGATACAGGCGTTTATTATGAACATCCCGATCTCGAGCCCAATATGTGGATCAACGGTCCTGAGGACATTAATGGTAACGGTACTTATGAACCGTACGATGAAAGCAGCGGGGGCGACTGGAACTACGAGGATGACGATGATAACGGTTATGAAGATGACGTAGTTGGTTTTGACTTCGGCTGGGGCGACCCGGATCCGAAAGAAGACAGTCCCACTCATGGAACACATGTTGCGGGATGCGCTTCGGAAGCTACCGATAATGACGAAGGCGGTGCCGGAATAGGTTTCTCCGGAAAGATAATCGCGGCTAAGGGAGCTCGCAACGGCCAGTTGACCGCGGTTTATGCCGCGATAATTTACTCGGCAGAGAATGGAGCCCACGTTTGTAACTGCAGTTGGGGCAGTAACTATTACAGCAATACCAACCAGCAGATTATCCGCAACTCTTTCCTCGATGGATGTCTGGTTATAGCGGCGGCCGGTAACGACGGCGTTTCCACCAGGCACTATCCGGCGGCTTACGACAGCTGTCTTTCAGTGGCGGCTACCACCAGGAACGATGTCAGGGCAAGTTTCACCAACTATGGTGACTGGGTTGACATCTCCGCCCCGGGCGTGGACATATATTCAACCTGGGCTACCGGTTCTTACCAGTCCCTGCAGGGAACCTCGATGGCTTCCCCGGTGGTATCCGGCGTAGCCAGCCTGGTTATTTCGCAGAATCACCTGCGCACTCCTCAGCAGATATGGGATATCTTGAAATCTTCCGCCGACAGTCTTTCGCTTTATAACGCCAATCCGAATTATATCGGTCAGCTTGGAACCGGGCGTGTAGACGCTTACGCGGCTCTGGCGGCGGGTACCATGCCCAATATCCAGTACGTCGAAATGGATATCAGCATCCTTAACGACGACGGCGATGGGATCCTGAACCCGGGCGAAAATATTGAAATGGTAATTACACTCCAGAACATCTGGGCGGACGCTACCAATGTACAGGGTACATTAACCGGTCCGAGCTATATGACCGTAACTGACGGCGAAGCTACTTTTGGCAACATCCCCAGCGGGGGAGAGGCCGATAACTCAGCCGACCCGTTTGATGTCGAAATCGCCCTGGATGCTCCGGTCGAAATCGCGGATATGAATCTGCATATTACCGCTGAGGGCGATTACGAAGTCGATTTGACCATACCGCTGGAAATCGCGTTGAACCAGTTGAATTTCCCGATGAGTGTTGACGGAAATATCGAAGGAAGCTTTGGCTTTGATGACTTCGATGGCAACGGGGTTGAAGAAATCGTCTTCGGAACCTCCGATGACGAAGTACATATTATTGATTCCGATGGCACCGAATTACCGGGTTGGCCGGTTGTTGTGGACGGCGATGTAGTTGGTGGAGTAGCCATTGGGCAGGTTGATTATGCCGGTACCAGGGACGTGGTTGTTGCCACCAAGACCGGTAATATTTATGCTATTAACTCTTTGGGAAGCGTTTTCCAGGGATTCCCTGTAAACGCCGGCCAGAGTTATTACAGCACTCCGACGCTCGCCGACATAAATGGTGACAACACCCACGAGATAATCTGTACGGCTTTCGGCGACGGTAAGCTTTACGTGTTGAAGTCCGATGGAAGCGACCTGGACGGATTCCCGGTAGAAACCGGCAACCGTTTTTATGGAAGTGCGGCGGTTGGTGATATAGACAACGACGGCAGTCCGGAAATCATTGCCGGCGTTCTTGATGGAAACCTGCAGGCATGGAACCATGATGGTACTGTAGTATCTGGTTTCCCTGTAAATCTGCAGGACGCTATCTGGGTAGCCCCGGCGCTTGGCGATATCGATAACGACGGCGACCTGGAAATCGCGATTGGCACCCAGGGAGGCAATCTTTACGCGGTCCATCACGACGGTTCGATAGTAAGCGGATTCCCGGCGGCTCTCAGCGGCACCATTAAATCGGATCCTTCTGTTGCCCAGGTTGTTGGCGATGACGGCCTTGAAATTTTCGTAGGCACTAACGACCATTTCCTTTATGGCGTCAAGGGCGACGGTAGTATTATGACCGGATTCCCTGTCGATTGTAACAACTCGATAACCTCTTCTCCTTCGATTGCCGATCTCGACGGTGACGGTGAGAACGAGGTGTTCGTTTCCGCTACCGACGGCGTTATTTACGGTTTCAATCCTGACGGTTCCGCGGTGAGGAATTTCCCGGTTCCGACATACGGTACGCTCACCAATTCCTCGGTTGCTATCGGTAATTTCGATGGCGATGGCGACCTTGAACTGGCAGTAGGATTACGCCAGAGCTTTGACAACGTATTCGTTGTCGATTACAAGGAAACAGCATCGTTCTCGGGATCTGACTGGCGTATGTTCGGGCATGATATAACCCGCACCCATCGCTGGCATGAATGGCAGACGGATATCGACGATGAAGGTCCCGACGCCCTGCCTAAGGCGTTCGAACTTTCCCAGAACTATCCCAATCCGTTCAACCCCTCAACCAAGATAATGTACAGCCTGCCTTCGGACTCCAAGGTTAAGATGGTTGTTTACAACCTGATGGGTAGAGAAGTGGCTACCCTGGTTGATAAGCACCAGAAGGCCGGCAGTCATGAGGTGGCCTGGGATGGCAGAAACGCGGGCGGTCAGAAAGTAGCCAGCGGAATTTACTTCTATAAGCTGGATACAGATGACCAATCAGCAGTGAAGAAAATGCTTCTGATGAAGTAATTCTAATATAATGTTGCACTTCCCCCGGCATTGCGCCGGGGGATATGCTCTAAGACAAGAATGAAATATCCCTTCCGGCGGCTATTCCGTAAAAACTCAGGAGAATTGCTATGCGCAATTGTAAAAGTTTTTTTAGTATTTTAACAACCTCTGTGACCTTATTCCTTTTGTTTTCCTCAAGTTCTTTCGCTTCGGATGTTATTGTAACCTCCAATGGCGATAAGATTGTCTACAATGAGATAGTTGTCTCGTTGAATGTGGGCGAGGAGCTTATCCAGACCACCGGCGATTTCAGCGCTGGATTCACTACCGGTTATGGTTCGCTGGACCTGCTTTGCCAGAAATATGGCGTGGTGGAAATAAAACCGTATTATCCGGGTGTGTTGAAGAACTTAAAGCATACGAAAGCGGTTGTAGAGCGTATGTTCATCCTGGTTACCGACGGAAGGGACGGAATTGAGCAGGCAATCGAGGAAATTAACCGTGAAAGCTACCTCGAGTATGCCGAACCGAATTATGTTTACGACCTTATTTACGAACCGAACGATCCTGACCGTAACCGCCAATGGTATCTCGACCAGATGGACTTATACGAAGCCTGGGATTTCGTGAGGGGAGATACGACCCGTAGCGTGATAATCGGGATAGTGGATACCGGAATTTACTGGTACCATCCCGATATCGAAGACAATATGTGGATAAATACTCCCGAGGATATTAACGGAAACGGTCAGTTCGATAACTATCCTGAAGACCAGGGCGGCGATTTGAATTACGATGATGATGATGGAAACGGTTACGAGGACGATGTTCTCGGGTTTGATTTCTCCATGGGCGACCCCAATCCCGAGGAATGGTCGCCGATACATGGGACAATGGTTGCGGGATGCGCTTCGGCGGTTACCGATAACGCGGAGGGAATAGCGGGATGCGGTTTCTCGGCGCGTTTGATAGCCTGCAAATGCCAGCGTGACGGTTCGCAGGGCATAAATTCCGGCTATGTTGGTATGATCTACTGCGGTGAAATGGGCGCGAAGGTCGTGAACTGCAGTTGGGGAAGCAACAGCGGCGGCGGCGGCGGACAGAATATCTGCACCGCGCTTTACGAGGACGGGGTTTTGGTTGTCGCCGGAGCCGGCAATGAAAACAATGATTTGAGATTTTATCCGGCGGCCTATGACAGCGTATTATCGGTGGCGGCTACCGGAAGAAATGATGTGCGGGCAGGTTTTACCACCTATGGAGAGTGGGTGGATATTTCCGCTCCCGGCGTTGAGATCTGGACCACATCCGGTCCGAGCGGTTATGAATCAACCCAGGGAACTTCGTTCTCCTCGCCGAATACGGCGGGTTGTTCGGCCCTGTTGAGAACCTTTCGTCCCGATTTCGGTCCGGGCGAAACTATCGACAGATTGAAAGAAACGGCCGATCCCATAGACCATCTAAACCCCGGTTTTGAAGGTTTGCTGGGAACGGGCCGTGTGAATATCTATGCCGCCATAGCCAGCGAATTTTCTCCGAATATACGATATTTCGACCACAGTATTACTATTACCGATGATGACGGCGATGGAATTTTAAACCCGGGCGAGACCGCCCAGGTGGTGGTAACCCTGAAAAATTACTGGGCAGACGCGTTCAATGTCCAGGCAACGCTTACCGGCGACGAATCAATACAGATCATTGATGGAGATGCCAATTTCGGCGATATAGCCCATCAAGATGAAGGGGATAACAGCGGCAACCCATTTGTTATTTACGTTAACAATGATGCCACACCCCGTTTTGCTGATATGGATTTAAGCATAACGGCTGATAATGATTATTCAACAATGGAGGCTTTTCAGATCGAAACATCGTTGTTCCAGCTGAACTTCCCGTTGACAGTCGATGGAAATATCGAGGGCGATATCGGTTTTGAAGAGATAGATGGAGATCCCGAACAGGAAATTATTTTCGGCACTTCTGATGATTTACTATATGCCATAAACGCTGACGGAAGCAACGTTCCGGGATTTCCGATCCAGCTCGATGGAGACATTGCCAGCGGCGTGGCTGTGGGGCAGGCTGATATGGCCGGAGCCAAGGAAATAGCGGTTACTACCAAGAACGGCAAGATATATTTCTGTAACGCCGTGGGGAGTATAGTTACCACTATAACTGCCGGTGGGAGTTATTACAGCGCTCCGACCTTTACCGACATTAACGGCGACGAGAACGCCGATATAGTGGCTACCGCATTCGGCGACGGCATGCTTTATGTCTATGATTTCAATGGCAATCCGCTTCCCGGCTTTCCCGTTGACAGCGGTGACCGTTTTTACGGAAGCGCGGCGGTCGGCGATTTTGATAACGACGGAAGTGTTGAGATTGTAGCCGGAGCGCTTGACGGCAAATTGCATGCTTTCAATCATGACGGCACCGTGGTTGCCGGTTTCCCTGTGCAACTCGATGGCGCTATTTGGGCTTCTCCCGCCATGGGCGATGTTGACGGGGATGATAATATGGATATAATCGCCGGTACCCAGAATAACATGGTTTACGCGCTGGCAAGCGATGGAAGCATTCTCAGTGGTTTCCCGGTAGATATAGGTTCTACAATCAAAAGCGACCCCGCTCTCGGCGAGATAGACGGCAATGCCGGGCTTGAGATATTCGTAGGTAATAATGGCCATCAGCTGTGGGGTATCAAGGGAGACGGAAGTTCGGTTACCGGATTCCCGGTAGAAGTGGGGAATTCGATAACTTCATCACCCATACTCGTTGACATGGACGGGGATTCCCAAAAGGAAATAATTGTCGCCGCTACCGATGGAATTCTCTATGGGTTCGAGCAGGACGGTTCTTCATTGCAGAATTTCCCGATTCCCATGTATGGCGTTATGACTACCGCGTCGGTTGCCGCCGGAAATCTCGATGATGATAATGACATCGAGCTGGCGGTAGGATTGCGACAGGGAGATGATAATCTCATTGTCGTCGATTATAAATACGAATCATACCTGTCGGGAATCGATTGGCGGATGGCCGGTCATGATATCGCGCGCACAAACCGTTGGTTCGACTGGGTTACCGGTATACCTGATGATGGAAATATCGAATTACCGGTAAATTACAGCCTTTCGCAGAACTATCCCAATCCGTTCAATCCGCGGACCTCGATTATGTACAGCATACCTGCCGGCGGTGATGTACGGCTGTCCATTTTCAATATTCTTGGACAGGAGATTACTACTCTTGTGGATGGTTTCCAAACCGCTGGTTATTATGAAATTAAGTGGGATGGCAAAAATAATTCTGGGCAAAAGGTTGCCAGCGGCTTATATTTCTATAAATTGGAATCAGGGGAGTATAAAGCGGTTAAGAAAATGTTGTTAATGAAATAGATTAAATAATTGAGGAGGATAAACTGATTTCTTTATGAAGGAGGTGAAGCCGAGGACAGGAAAAACTTGTAAACTATTAACATTGTTCAATAAGTAAGGAGTAAATCACAAGATGAAAAAGCTATTAGTATTGTTCGTGGCGCTGGCTCTTATCTCGAGCGTATCGTATGCGGCCAGCAACAAGGGCGCTGTCGGTTCCATCCCGGTAACCTTCGATAACGGCGGACCGGATGATTTCGGTTATTACTGGGAAGATAACGACGGCGGCGGAACTGTTCCTTTTGAGTGGGTTGACATTACCACCATTGGAACGGAAGTTGAAGGACTTGGCGATGATAATAACGTTGGCCCCATCCCTCTCGGTTTCAATTTCCCGTACTACTGGTACGATGTAAACCGTCTGTGGATCGGTTCGAACGGTTATATCTCGTTCTCATCGAACGCCAACTTCGCCCATCCGTTCTCCAACATTCCGTACCGCGGAATGCCCAACGACCTTCTCTGCCCGTTGACCGGTGATTTGGATCCCAGCCGCGGCGATCCCCATGTTTATTACTGGAGCAACAACACAGATTCGTTTGTCGTTTCCTGGCATGATGTGGGAGAATTCGGTTACATCGACAGTCTGCATACATTCCAGCTTGTTCTGGACGCCAACGACAGTTCGATCACTTTCTATTATGGCGAACAGCAGGGTAACTTCCTTGATTCCAATGGCGAAAACAAAAACGTCATCGGCATGGAAAATGTTACCGGTAACGTGGGTCTGCAGTACCTCCGTGACAACACCCCCAGCTCCCACATGTTCCATGAGGATCTCGCTTTGAGATTCTGGCCGGAGCCGGATACCAGTTTTGAAGCTCATGACGTTGGTGTCTGGAGCATCTTTAACGAGAACAACGGCGCCAAGATTCACGCGGTTGGTTATGAAACAGTGCTTCTGTGCCTGGTCAAAAATTATGGTACCGAACCGGAAACCGATTTTGACGTAATCGTAACCGTAAAGGATCCGGACGGCACCACCGTTGTTGAGGATACCGTAACTGTAACCGAACCCATCCCGGGCGGCGGATTCCAGTGGATTGATACGTTTGAAAGTTTCACTCCAGACATGGCCGGCGAATACCGCGTAGACTGCAAAACCCGCCTTTCGGGTGATGAAGTGCGCAGTAATGACGCTAAAAGAGCCGAGCTTCGCGCCGTACCTTTCCAGGATGGTATGCCTGTTGACGTGAGATACGACGACGGTCAGGCCGATAACGGCCGCTCCTGGAACGGTGACTTCAGCGGATTCGGCAACGAGTTCGAGTTGCCTGATGAGTATCTGCCGATGCAGGTCCACAACGTACAGTTCGACGTATGGGCCGCCACCATGCCCGGCAACGCTCACGTGTGGGTAATGGACGATGACGGAACCGGCAACCCCGGTGAAATCCTCGCCGCCGATACGGTGAACGTAAATACTGCCGGTCAGATGACAGTCGATTTCAGCAGTGCCAATATCACCATTACCGAAGGTAAGGCATTCGCTATTGTTATTGCTGAAAACCAGTCTACATTCAGCCAGAGTATGGATGAGTCAGCTACCGCTCCGTTCTCCTATCGCGGATGGGAGTACACCGGCGGATTGGCCGCGGACCGTGATCGTGAAACTTCCGATGTCATGATCTGGATCAACGCGACCGTTTCGCCGACTTCGGTTGACGATCCGAAGGACGACGAAATCCTGCCGGCGCAGGTTTCCATCTCCCAGAACTATCCGAACCCGTTTAACCCGAGCACAACTATCGACTATACTTTGCCCAGCGCGTCCAAGGTTAATATCGAGGTATTCAACCTCGTAGGACAGAAGGTAAAGACCCTGGTCGATGCCAATGTTCAGTCCGGCGTTCACAGCGTAACCTGGGACGGTACAAATGATAACGGTTCCAAGGTTTCTTCGGGTGTCTATTTCTACAGACTCAGCGCCGATGATGAAACCATCGTAAAGAGAATGACTTTGATGAAGTAATTTTCTGAATCAAAAAGCCTCCCGAATAATATTGTTCGGGAGGCTTTATTTATTGGGAAAACCGGGAATAAAGTATTTGAATTTTTTGTGGGATTTGAGAATAATTTCCTTGCGAAAATGAAATTGTATATTGCATATTATGCTAATATAATGTATAATTTGGAGCAAAATGTATAGTGATATCTGTTATATATTAGTAAGGTATCGATTTCGCGCCCTGATACCGATTATAGAATAGAGGAACACAGGATATTGCTTCTTTAGATTATGCAGTATACGATTAAAAGCCATTAAGGAGTGATGCCGTAATCTGAGAAAAAAATTAGAAAATTGTAACAGCAGTAAATTCAATAATAGGAGCAAAGTAATGAAGAAATGCATGATGATTTTGGCTTTGGCAGGGTTGTTACTCTGGGGTTCATCAGCTTTTGCCGCTGGCGAAGTTGTGGAGCTAAAACCGGTAGTACAGAAGGCAGGCAACCATTTCCTCCAGTACGAAGAACCGTTTGAAACCTTGGAAGATATGATTGCTTATGATACCGCGCCGACCTACTATTTTCCTACTTATACAGAAGTTGGAACGATGTGGGCCGTCCAGTTTACTCCCGCCCAGGCCTGTAGTCTGAAGTACCTGCAAATTTCATCTTACAATGGCGCGGGTTCTGCAGATATCCATGTCTGGGATGATTTCGGTTCATTCCCGGGCGACGATCTGATCACCCCGTTCACCAGGACTCTCTTCGGTCAGCTTCAGTATCAACGCATTAATCTGCCGGACCCGGTCGAAATCGGTGATTTCGATTTCCATGCCGGATTTGAGTACACCCGTGTTCCTCCCCCGTTCTCTACCACTGATGGTGACGGCGTAACCGAGGACCGCAGTAAGGTGTATTTCCCGGATGATGACTGGTATTATCTTGATAACGACCTTAACATCCGGGCTTTTGTAACTTATTATGGCGAAGACGTAACTCCGCCGCAAATTATCCACGAAGCGCATATCGACATGGGATTCACCCAGGGTAATCCTCCGACGGTCCTGGCGGTGATTTCCGATGACTCTGGCGTTGATAATGCCTACGTGTATTATAACGATGGAAGCGGTTGGGAATCGATTGCCATGACTAATACCGGCGGCAACAATTATGAAGCGGATTTACCGCTTTTCGATGCCGGTGACCAGATCAGCTATTATATTCAGGCGACTGATAACTCCCCGAACGCGAACACCGGTTATTATCCGGCCGGCGGTTCTTCAAACCCGATAGTTTTCGACGTGGTCGAAGGCGCGGGAATTGCTTATGATGACGGCGCCGCCGACGGTTGGTGGATTGTCGCCGATCAGTGGGATGAGAACGCTTTTGCCGTTCGTTGCACCCCTTCGGAATATCCGGCTACCGTTAAGATGGCACGCGCTTATGTCAACGGCGCTGATGAATTCAAGTTTTCCATCAATGATTATACCGGCGGTCAGCCCGGAAGTATCATCGCCGGTCCGTGGCAGACCTCTGCCACCAACGCTCCCGGTTGGGCAAACTTCGAAATTCCTGAAGGTGATCAACCTGTTATAACCTCCGGACATTTCTGCGTTGTATTTCATTGGCTGGAATCCACTCCGGCGGACCCGGGCGTGGGCGGCGACTCCAGCGATCCGGATAACCGTTCGTTCTATCGCAGTGGAACCTGGACCTCGGTCAGTTCCGATGACTTCATGCTTCGCGCGGTCGTCCTGCTTCCGACCGGAGTTGACGAAGAACTCGGCGGAGTTCCGAGTACTTTCGCTCTCGAGCAGAACTATCCGAACCCGTTCAACGCTACTACCAGCATTAATTACAGCGTAGCGGAACGTTCCGATGTAAACTTGAGTGTGTATAACCTTGCCGGACAGATGGTTGAAACCCTGGTTGATGACGTTCGCGAAGCCGGTAACTATAAAGCTACCTGGCATGCTGACAATTTCGCCAGCGGTATCTATTTCTACAAACTGGCAGTTGGCGACAAGGTATTTACCAAGAAAATGAACCTCCTGAAATAATATAAGGAGTTTAGAATACGCGAGGAGAGGAGTCACAATGAGGAAAAGGTACTTAAAATATACTTTAACGGCGTTCATGTGTGTATTTTGCGCATGGGTTCTATCGGCGCATGGAGCAGTGCATGTAGCTGAGCATGTTGCCCAGCCGATAACCAAAACAATAGATAAGTATGAAACACCTTTCGATACCCAGGATTATATGATAGCCTATGATTCTGCGCCCGCTCTATGGTATCCCGGATACACAGAGGAAGGGGCTCAGTTTGCCGTCAGGTTCACTCCTGAACAGGCATGTTCCCTGAAGTATTTCCATGTCGCGAGTTTCGGTGATGCTCTTGGGGAAATTGAGTTTCACATTTGGGACAGTAATGAAGGCTTGCCCGGGGATGACATTGTGACTCCTTTCGAAGATTCAATCGATGGAAATGTCAGTTTCCAGCGGATTGATCTGTCCAGCGCGATTGATATGGGAACCAGCGATTTCTTTATCGGCTGTAAGATTCTCAATACCGATTCTCCCACGCCAACATCCGACCAGGATGGTTCGACCACCAATCGGAGCATGGTAAAACTTTCATCGGGAAATTGGTTCGCGTTGGATAACGATTTCAATATCAGGGCCTGCGTCGCCTACTATGGCGAAGATACCGTGGGCCCTCAAATTTTGCATGACCCGATTGAAATGGATTTCACCCAGGGTTCGGCGGTAGCGGCGACAGCCGAAGTAACCGATAACTCAGGGGTAAGCAGTGTGACCATGTTTTATGATAACGGCGGTGGATATACCTCAGTGGCTATGTCTAACACCACCGGCGATACATACTCGGTAAATCTGCCGGATTTGACCGCGGGTGATACCGTGAACTATTATATCAGGGCGGTGGATAATTCTTCCAGTAACAATGCCCGTACATACCCCGCCGGAGGGGCATCCGACCCGTTAACCTATGTAGTGATAGCCGGAGCAGACCTTGGTTATGATGATGGTTCCGCCGAGGGATGGTGGATAGTCGGTGAATCGTACCGCGATAACGCGTTCGCGGTTAAGTGCACACCTTCGGATTATCCGGCGACGATTACGATGGTCAGGGCATACGTGGATGACACAACCGAATTTGAATTCGGATTGACCCGTGTTCTGGGCGATGATGAACTCGAATTCGTTTCCGGTCTGAGCGGCTCAGCAACCGCGGGCTCGGTACCCGGATGGGTGAATGTTTCCCTGCCGACACCTTCGATTATAGAAGAAAACTTCTTCTATGTGGTGTTCCACTGGGATTCTAACGAACCTTATAGACCGGCTGTTGGCGGCGATGATGATTCGCCCGACAGCAATTCTTACTGGCGTACAGATTCGACCTGGACCCAGACCACCGAACTGGACCTCATGCTCAGGGCGGTCGTGGAATTGCCGACTCCCACGGGAGTTGAGGAATATGGCGCTCCGATACCGGAGGATTACAGTTTAGAACAGAATTTCCCGAATCCGTTTAACTCTTCGACATATATACCTTTCAATGTTGTCGAAGATTCGGAAGTAGAAATCAAAGTTTATAATTTGGCCGGTCAACTGATTGACAACCTTTACGAAGGTCAATGCAAACCCGGTCATCATGTTGTTAAGTGGAATGCCGATAGCTATGCAAGCGGCGTGTATTTTTATAGACTGTCGGTTGGCGACAAAGTTTTCGCGAGGAAAATGAACCTCCTGAAATAATCGGGGGTTCATCAGAGTTAGGAGAGGAGTCACGATGAGAAAGAAAATAGTAATATTAGCAATTGGTTTGCTATTCGTGTTGGGGACTCAGGCGTTTGCCGCTTCCAGCGAAATCGTCGAAATCAGACCGACGGTCCAGCTGATAAAGAACGCTTATGCCCCGCAGGAAGAGCCAATGGATATACAGGAGGATTTTATAGCGTACGACAGTCCTCCAGTGTATTATTTCCCGGGATACACAGATATCGGAACTTCTTTTTCGGTACGTTTCACTCCGGTACAGGCGTGTTCGCTGGTATACCTGGAGATTGTAACCTATAGCGGAGACGGAAACGCGAAAATTCATATATGGTCTGACGATTCCGGAAATCCGGGGCAGGATCTGGTTACTCCCTTTAACAGGGTTTTAAACGGCAACCTCCAGTATCAGCGGGTTAATTTCGACGCGATTGATATAGGCAATAATGAGTTCCACGCGGGAATAGAATATACCCGTAATCCTCCGCCATATATCACCACCGATGGCGATGGAGTGACCGAAAACCGCAGTAAGGTTAAATTCCCGGAGGGCGCGTGGCAGGTTCTTGAAAATGACCTCAATATTCGCGCCTACGTGATCTACTACGGCGATGATAATATCGCCCCCACTGTCACCCACAGCCCGCTTATCCGGGGTTTCAGCCAGGGCGACTCCATACAGGATTTATCCGGCGAGAATACCATATTTTATCGCGATTTGATCACCGCCGATGTTTTCGATGCTTCGGGAACAACCGATTTTGATATATACTACGATACCGGCGGCGGTTATCAGAATGAGGATTTCTTCTTCGATACCGATGACAGCACTTACAAGTACCTTTTCGAGAATTATCCTGTCGGCACCAACGTCAGCTATTACCTGAAAGCTGTTGACAGCAGTGGCAACGCAGGTTACGCGCCCGCGGACAGCTCTGCTTCTCCGTATACCTTCGAGGTTACACTTGGCGCCGGTCTGTACTACGATGATGGTGAGGTCGATGGGTGGTGGATTGTCGATGATTCCGGGGACAGCAACGCGTTCGCGGTACGCGGTTCACCGGCGAGATTTCCCGCGATAATACGCACTCTATCCGCCTATGTAAACAGTACCGATTCATTCGAATTCGCAGTTTATGGATATTCGGCGGGAAGACCGACTAATGAGATACTCGGCGGCCCGTGGAGGACGGCGGCGGCAAGCGCCCCCGGTTGGACCAATCTCGAATTAAGCGCCGGCCAGAGGGTAACCATTGATTCAACGGTCGCTAATTTCTGCGTGGCATTCCGCTGGCTTTCCGGCCAGTCCACTGCCCCGGCGGTTGGCGGCGATAATGACAGCCCGAACGGCAATTCATTCTGGAAAACTGATTCGATATGGGTTTCCGACCCGACCAATGATTTAATGCTTCGCAGTACAGTGGTTTACCCGCCTATCTTCCCCCAGACTATCGCTCCGACTGATGGAGAAGAGATATCTGATTTGAACGTGGATCTCATCTGGGAGAATTTATACTCTGCCGATTCCTACTATATTCAGGTGGACAACGATAATTTATTCGGCAGTCCCGCGGCCCAGGTCTCAACCGGCGATACCCTTTACGATATCAGTTCCAGCCTTGCTGACGGCAGTTGGTACTGGCGCATAAGGGGATACAATACCTATGCTGGATGGGGCGGTTATGGTTCAGCCCATTCGTTCACGGTTACCCCGCCTCAGCTTGTTTCTCCCGCGGATGGTTCCAACGTAACGACCACCCCGGTGGAACTGGTCTGGAACATGAGCTTGAACGCCGATTCGTTCCTGGTACAGATGGATTCTTCCGGATTCGAAGGCGACAGCATTTATTACGAAACCGTTACCACCGACACGACTGTTGATGTAACCGCGCAGGTGGTTGCCAACACGGAATTCTCATGGCGTGCGCGCGCGTACAGCTCTGTTGGTTCCGGTGCATATTCGGAAACCTGGACATTTACTTATACCGGCTCACCCACGGGAGTTGATAACCCCCGGGATGGAATACCCAATGATTACGCTTTGAACCAGGCGTATCCGAATCCGTTTAACGCGGTAACGATGCTGAATTACGCGATTCCTGAAAACCAGCATGTAACGCTCAAGATTTATAACCTGTTTGGGCAATTAGTTGATGTTCCTGTAGATGAATATCAGACAGCCGGTTATAAGTCAGTTACCTGGGACGCTTCCAATTACGCCAGCGGTATCTATTTTTATAAATTGGAAGCCGGCGATTACGTAAGTACCAAGAAAATGAGTTTACTCAAATAAAGCACCTTTTCATTTTTATTCCTTGCAGAAAGCCCGCCGTAAATGGCGGGCTTTTTGTTTGGATAAGGTTAGTAAAGTATTAATTAATAAATTCCTCCTTGATAAAACCGGGGTAATGTATTATATTAAATTACCCATAAATTCTTCGTTTTATTAATTTTTCGATGTTTAATCAGATTCATAATTTAAAGAAAGGAAGCCTATGAGGTTGCGCAGTAGTAGTTCAACAGTATGGAGGGGTTTGTTCCTTGGCCTGTTCGCTTTGGTGGTTTTATGCGGTACACAGGCCTTAGCGGCGGATAGTGATGTTCATCAAAGGGTAAGGGTAATTGTTGATGGCAAGGATGATGTGCGCAAGCTGATGTCCGAAGGGCGTTTCGTCGATTGCGGCGCTTCGTATAATTTTGAGGAAGGTTATGTTCAGCTCGAACTCAGCAAGCAGGAACGCGAACTCGTTAAGAGCCTTGGCTATGATTACATAGTTGATGTTCCCGATTTGGAAAGTTTTTACGCTTCCCGCAGTGAAGGTTTGACCATGGGCGGTTTTCGAACTTTCAGCGAAGTTGTCGCCAAGATGGATTCACTACATAACCAGTATCCGGCTTTAACCAGGATAGAAAATATTGGTACTACCCATAACGGCAATACCGTTTGGGCCATGAAAGTATCGGATAATGTGAACATGCAGGAAGACGAACCGGAGGTCCTCTATACAGGTTTGACTCACGCCCGTGAACCAATCGGTATGGAGATATGTCTCGATTTCGTTGAATGGCTTTTGGATAATTACGGTTCTGACCCGGACGCCACTCTAATTGTTAATGAACGCCAGGTTTGGATAATTCCGGTTGTCAATCCCGACGGTTATCTTTATAACCAGCAGACCAATCCCAACGGCGGCGGGATGTGGCGCAAGAACCGCCGCAATAACGGCGGAAACTATGGCGTTGATATCAACCGCAACTACACATACATGTGGGGATATGACAACAACGGTTCATCGCCGTACTCTTCCAGCGAGACCTACCGCGGTCCTTCGGCTGGTTCCGAGCCGGAAACTCAGGCCGTGATGGACTTCTGCGAAGACCATGAGTTCGTTTTAGCCCTTCATTATCATAGCTATGGAGAATATTTCATCTATCCTTTCGGCTATGACCAGATCCAGACTCCGGACCACGCCCTTTTCGTAGCTATAGCCGACAGCTCGGTTTCCTTCCACGGCTACGACCCGGGACAGGCGTGGCAGTTGCTTTACGCGGTCAATGGCGACGCGGTCGACTATTCCTACGGCGAGCAGACCACTAAAGACAAGATTTTCGGTTTTACCCCGGAAGTCGGTGACTCCTGGCAGGGATTCTGGCCGTCCTCAGGCGATATACCGGGCCTGGTGGCAGAGAACCATCCCGTAAACAAACTCTTCGCTTTGATAGCCGATAATCCGTACAGCATGGTCGCTCCCTACGCGCCGGTTATCGATCCCATGGGAACCGATCCGGACGGCAATTACACGGTAAGCTGGCAGGTAGTATCCGGCGACCAGAACCCCGATAAGTTCGAGTTGCAGGAGCTTTCCGGCGTCGCTCTCGGCACCGATGGCGCCGAAGACGGAACCGATAATTGGCAAATGCAGAATTTCACCCGCAGTTCATCTCGACGCTATGCCGGAAACTACAGCTTTTATTCCGGAACCGGCAATAACTATTCCGCTATAATGACTTCCGCGACTCCGGTTACAGTGGAAAGCGGAATGAGCTTCAGTTTCCGTCTCTGGTACGATACCGAATCCAACTATGATTATGGTTATGTTGAAATCTCCACCGACGGCAATACCTGGGATCGTCTGGAGAGGTTTGATGGAAGCTCCGGCGGCTGGGTTTACAAGAGTTACAGCCTGAACTCATACATCGGGGAGCAGGTCTATTTCCGCTTCCGTTATTCAACCGACGTATATATCTATGATGAAGGTTTCTACGTCGATGAAATCTACCCGGTACAGACCTACGCTTCAATCGTTACTCTCGATGACAATATCCAGACTAACAGCTATGACATCTACGGCCAGGCTCCGGGGGTTTATGAATACCGTGTCCGCGGTCATAACCAGAATGGCTGGGGACCGTGGAGCGCAACCGAGGATATCGAGGTTACCGGAAGCGGCGGACCGGTTGTCGATATCGACATGATACCGAACAATCCGCCGGTTAATGTGCCGCGCGGCGGTTATTTCCTCTTCACCGGTATTCTCGAGAACACCACCCAGCAGTACCAGTTGACCGATGTCTGGATCATGCTCCAACTGCCGGGAGGCGCCCAATTCGGACCGCTCCAGCAGTTCAATAATGTCTGGTTGTCGCCGGGTCAGAATATGACCGTCAACAATGTACGCCAGGATATCCCGGGCTACGCCCCGCTGGGAACCTATGACTATATATCCTATTGCGGCGATTACCCGTCCACCAAGGTCGACTCGGCTTCGTTCCCGTTCACGGTAACGTCGGCTATGGGCGGCGATGCCAATGAATGGACGCTTTACGGATGGAACCTCGACGATGCCGTTAAACCGGCTAAGACCGAGTTGTTCGCCAACTACCCGAATCCGTTTAACGCCAACACTACTATAGGATTCGACCTGGCCAACGACAGCGAAGTCAGGCTTGAGGTCTACAACCTTCTCGGGCAGAACATCGCCACGCTGTTTGACGGCAGGATGACAGCCGGGCATCACAGTGTAAACTGGGACGCGTCGACAGTATCCAGCGGCGTTTATTTCTATAAACTGACCGTTGGAGACGAAGTGATGACCAGGAAGATGAACCTGTTGAAGTAAGGAAATATTCCCGGCGCACGAGGATGTACGCCGGGTACAATATACCGTGTTGCCGGGTCTCCGCACCCGGCAACTTTCATTCTCGCGCGGTCGATCTGCTTGCATGAGCCGCGGCGGGATCGCGCGGCAACATGGATTCCCGTTTTCAATAGCTTTTAGCTATTTCACGGGAATGACTTGGGGAAATTCGGTCTGCTTCGAAGACGCGACCGCACCTACTAAAGTTTACTTCATCAACACCATACGTTTCGTCTTGCTCGCGCCACCGGCGGTTAGTGTATAGAAATATATGCCGGAAGAGAATTCGTCCGCATCCCAATTTACCGTATGCTCCCCGGCAGTCAGATTGCTATTAACTAATTCATCCACCTTCTCGCCGAGCAGGTTATAAACCTCCAAATGGACATCGGCTTCATTCTCGAGAGCGAAATTGATGTTGGTAGACGCATTAAACGGGTTCGGGTAGTTCTGGGATAACTCGAATACGCCGGGGATATTTTCATCATCATCCACCGAAGTTACCGGGTTCGGATACGCGAGATAGCGCACCGGGTTTTCCGTCCATGCTCCCTCATCCTGCGGAATGCCGCCGGCGTCTTTATCCTCGATGTAAAGGATATGCAGGTTCTCATCCACAACCTCCGCTAACGACGACCAGTGGTCGCTCTCGCAATCGCCGGGGAAACATCCCTCGGTGTTGGTGTTGGTCAAATTTTCGGGCGCGGTCCAGGTTACGCCGTTGTCAATCGAGTATGACATGTACAATTCGCCGTTGGAAAAACCGCCGGCGGAAACATCGATATCATCGAAATGGGTCCAGAGGGCGTAGAGTACTCCCGACGCCGAACAGGAGATTGAAACCTTGGATGCCGAACGGTTCCAGGCTCCGGGGAATGATGGATGCCAGGCGTCGAAGACCATGGTGATACCCGTTTCTTCCGACCAGTGGTAGACGAAACACGCGTCGGTGGTGATAGTTCCTTCATCGGCCCAGTAGCCGGACGCATTCCATATAATATGCAAATTCCCATCGGGATCGTAGATTCCATCGACTTCGGTGTAAGCGCGAATCGTATCTTCATACTGGTAGTTGGTGATATTCACAGCCTGGTTTTCATAATCCCAGGTTCCGCCGTCCGGTGATTCGATATAGATGACATCGTTATTATACTGGTTGGGTTCTCCGCCATCGTCGATAGGCTTGGTATAGATAAGCGCTACCTTGTCATCAACCCGCGACGCTGTAGGAGAGCCGGAAATATCCATAATATCAATAGGATCATAAAGCGCCAGGTCGGTCCAATTAGCTCCGCCATCCTCGGAATAAGTATGGCCGATATCCTGGGAATCACCGGCATTTGGCACGTACTCGGTATTGGTTACATGAATTCGCCTCTGGTTATCGTAAGCGATATAAGGCCAGACAAGCGGTCCTTCGCCGGGAAATTCGCTGGGAACCGAGTACGATGTGAACAGGCCGAACCCGCAGGCGGCATCGACTGCGATATAGCAATGATAATTCTCCAGACTGCTGAAATCATGATAAGCGATTACAGCTTTACCTTCCGCGTCTGAAACCAAATTAACATATCCATCACGGGGACCGATAGAAGCCGCGGTGCCTTCCGACCAACCCAGGTTGCCGTCATTATCCATAAAATTGTAATAAGCGAGACGGTCTCCGGATTGGGACAACAGGTTCATCCAGGCCATGTGAATACCGCAATCATGCACGGCAACACGGTGCCCGGCAGAACCGTTGGTCTGATAATCATACCACGTAGTGCCGACCATTTCGCCGGGAGAAGTAACATCTCCGCCGCGGTATGGATAAGCGGGTTTGTCAGTATTGTACAGGTTGTTATCGAGCGGTAATTTTTCTTTTGCGGCCGCTTGCTCGATAGGCACCCTCTTGATTTCCGCGATGGATTGCGATGTTAAAAACGCGACGAGGGAAACAGCCAGCATGATTAGTAATAGCTTTTTAGCCATAAAGAAACCTCCGGGATTGGATTATGTAATTGTTATTATATTCATGAAATTAGTGTTGGGTTTCTACTGTCACTTCGTTGGTTTCTGAACCCAACCTACTACTCTAACGCCTTCTATTAAAGGTTCAATATTAACATATTCTACCTGGCACAAATTATTCAATAAAGTGTCAGGACGTTTGCACCCGACTCCATTAATATTACTTCAACAACACCATCCGCCGGGTTTTGCTTACACCTTCTGTTTTCAATCTATAAAAATAGACTCCGGTTGAATTCCCACCAGCTTCCCAGTTCACACCGTATTCTCCGGCGTTTAAATATTCATCAATCAATGTTTCCACCTTTTCGCCGAGGAGGTTATAAACCTCCAGGCGTGTATGTCCATTCTCCGCGAGGGTAAAACTGATGTTCGTCGACGCATTGAACGGATTAGGATAGTTCTGATTCAAGGCAAATCCGGTTGGAACATCGATTTCCTCATCAACTCCAACAGGCAACAGCTCTGATGTTGAAACAGCGAGGTAACGCACCGGGTTTTCGGTCTCTGTACCTTCAGCTCCCGTTACTGAACCGGCATCCTTGTCTTCCGGGTAGATAATATACATAGAGTCATCGGATACCTCCGTTAATGATGACCAATGGTCATTGTTACAATCTCCGGGCTGGCAGCCGGGTGTGGGAGTATTAGTCAGGTTAACCGGCGGTATCCATGACGCGCCACCGTCCGAGGATGCAGAAGCGTATAATTCACCGTTCGACCATCCTCCGGAGGAAACATCAACGCTGTCGAAATGGGTCCAGAGGACATATAGATTATTTAAGCTGTCCACCGATATAGACATTTTAGCCGCGGAACGGCACCACTTACCGGGAAAAGAAGGATGCCAAGCGTTATATATCATCGTAGTTCCCGTTTCCTCCGACCAATGGAATAGAAAACAGGCATCGATTGTTATGGTGCCTTCATCCGCCCAGTACCCGGGAGCATTCCATACAATATGCAGATTATCATCGAAATCATAAATGGCATCCACATCGGTATAGGCGCGGATTGTATCTTCGTATTGATAATTTGTAACATTGACAGGTGAATCATAATCCCAGGTAACACCGTCCGGGGATTCAATATACGCAATATCGTTGTTATACTGGTTCGGGTCTTCATAATCAATCGGATCAGTATAAACAATAGCAACCTTGCCGCTGATTCGCGATGATGTTATTATCGAGGATATATCCATCAATGTATCATATATAACCAAATCCCCCCAACTTGAACCGCCATCTGATGAGTAGGTATGGGTTACTTTTTTTAAAGCTCCGGCTTCGGGTTCATTTTCGGTGCTGATAATATGAATCCGGTCGGTGTTGTCAACTGTTAAGTAAGACCAGAAAAATCCTGATTCACCTGGCAATGAATCCGGTGGGTCATACAATGTAAAATTTCCCGCGCCGCACGACTCATCCACCGACAATCTAACCAGCGAATTACTGGAATTGTGATATACAATCGCCGGTCGGCCGTCCTCGGTAACGTCCAAATGGCAATATCCCGCTCCCTGTTCAACCGACACCGGAGTCCCTTCCTGCCAGCTTAGATTGCCATCGGGGTCGATAAAATTGTAATAAATCCAGCGGTTGCCAATCCATTGGCCGACTCCGTTCATCCATGCCATGTGGGTGCCGCATTCATGTTTATATATCCTGTTCCCGGTGGAGCCGTTACTTTGGTATTCATACGATGTAGTTCCCACCTGAATACCCGGAGATTCTTCGAGGTAATCGTCAATTGATATATCCAGGGTTTTCTGTTTGTTGAAATGAAGGTTTTCGCCATTACCGAATTCAATACGTTGAGCTTCATCGATAGATATTTTAGCTACCCCCGCGTAAGCACTGACGCATAGCAGTAGTGGGATAAGAATTCCAGCTAATAGTACCTTTTTAATTTTCATACATCCTCATGTTCCTCGACTCCTTACAATCCCAAGGGGACTATTGTCAATGACTGCGGATTCATAAACATATCTCTTACTATTTACATGCTTCTTTTCCCTCGATAAACAGAGGAAAACTAAATCCGTCCCGGCGGATTCAAGAACATGCTTCCCTCGGGAAGTTTTATAACAATCAGCCAGCAGGTCGGGTCCTCCGCCGAGGCGGAGAACCCGGACCTTCATATTATTTCAACAACACCATACGTTTAGTATCGCTGATACCATCCGCGGTCAGTTTATAGAAATAAACGCCGGATGCATACTGCGACGCGTCCCAGCTTACTGTATGCTCGCCGGCAGTCAGGTTGCCGTTAACCAACTCATCAACTTTCGCGCCGAGCAGATTGAATACTTCCACTTTAACATCAGCGGTATTTTTAAGAGCGAAGCTGATATTCGTAGAAGCGTTAAACGGATTGGGGTAGTTCTGGGATAATTCGAATACGCCGGGGATATTTTCATCATCATCCACCGAAGTTACCGGGTTCGGATACGCGAGATAGCGCACCGGGTTTTCCGTCCATGCTCCCTCATCCTGCGGAATACCGCCGGCGTCTTTATCTTCGATATAGAGGATGTGCAAATTCTCATCGACAATTTCCGCTAACGATGACCAATGATCGCTCTCGCAATCGCCGGGGAAACATCCCTCGGTGTTCGATTCGGTCATATTCACCGGATCCATCCAGGTAACGCCGTTATCGACGGAATAGGACATATAGAGCTCACCGTTGGAGAAACCGCCGGCGGAAACATCGATATCATCAAAATGTGTCCACACAACATAAAGGATACCGGACTGCGAAACGCCTATCGACATCTTAGACGCCGAACGGTTCCACGCTCCGGGGAAGGACATGAACCATGCGTTGTACACCATGGTTGTGCCCGTTTCTTCTGACCAGTGGTACAGGAAGCAGGCGTCGGTTGTAATCGTGCCTTCATCAGCCCAATAGCCGGGAGTGTTCCATACGATATGCAGGTTGCCGTTGTTATCGTATACCCCATCAATATCGGTGTAAGCGCGTATCGTATCTTGATACTGATAGTTGGTTATATTTACTGCCTGGTTTTGATAATCCCAGGTTACTCCATCGGGCGATTCGATGTATACTATATCGTTGTTAAACTGGTTGGGCTCACTTCCATCGTCAATCGGTTTACAATACATGATGGCGACTTTATCATCTACATGGGAGGCTGTAATCGTTCCGCAGATATCCATAATTTCCATTGGGTCATAAAGAGATAAGTCGGTCCAGTTTTGGCCTCCATCATCGGAGTAAGTATGTCCGATGGACATAGGGTCACCGGGATTGGCCATCCATTCGGTATTGGCAATCTGGTAGCGTCCCTGGTTGTCATGGGCGATATAGGGCCAGATAAATCTGCCCTGTCCGGGGAATTCGCTGGGGATGGCATGGAGGGTGAACAGTCCGAAACCGCAGGCGGCATCAACGCCGACAAAGCAGTTATATGTCGGTTCGCTCTGGGAATCATGGTATGCAACCAGAGCGTTGCCGTCGGAATCGACATCCATAGTTACATAACCATCACGGGGACCTGTGGAAACGGCGGTGCCTTCAGACCAGCCGAGGTTGCCTTCGGGATCCATAAAATTATAATAGGCGAAGCGGTCGCCGCCCTGGGCAATCATATTCATCCAGGACATGTGAACTCCGCAATCATGCACCGCCACCCGCGAACCACTGGAGCCGTTGGTCTGGTAATCGTACCAGGTGGTGCCCACCATTTCGCCGGGAGAGGTTACATCGCCGCCACGGTACGGATAGCCGGGCTTGTCGATTTTATCCAGGTCGGAATCGAGGGGAATTTTTTCGATAGACGCGGCTTTTTCGATAGAAACTTTGGTTACTTCCGCGTTAACATTAGCGGTCAGGAACACAATGAGAGAAAGAGCCAAGAACAACAGGGGTAACTTTTTAAACATAAGAAAACCTCCGGGATGTTAGTTTATAAATACTGTTTGATATTTTTTCGTCTTCATACACGACGCCCAATTGAATATAACAAATTTTAAATAATTTCAAAGCAATAAACACAACTCCGCGTCCTCCAATTAATTAGCAGATGCCCGGAAAACGGTGTTCCAATTAAAATATAATTCCGTTTACAATACCGGTTTTATATGCTAAAACCCCCTGAACGGGCATTCAGCTAAAGTTCCGGGCTAAGCAACCGAATATTATAACGTTATGAACTTTTCCATCACCGTAATAATCATCGCCGCAATCCAGATATTGGTGGGCGTACTTATTGGGGCATACTTGCACAGGATGTCTAAAGATTACCCGGTTATCGAGTCTGATAATAACCTCCGGGACCAGCTTCCGGAGAAAAGGAAACTCACCATCAGGTCGGTATCATTTGACCAGCACGGCGCGGGTAATTCCGCTGACTCCGAGACCGTGGAGGCGGACAAAGTAAATGCCCGAAGCGATTCCTCCGGCATCCCAATCGATAAACCCTGAGCCGCTGGAATAGCTGTCGTAGATGCGGTCCACGCGGCGTCCCATAATATCATAAACATCGGCATGTAACTTACCCTCGGGAAAACCGCGGTATTCTATTTTCGTTGAGCTGTTGAACGGATTTGGATAGTTCCGCACAAGCACATAATTATCGGGAACAACCCGATTATCATCGCCGATACCGGTCATCTCTGAAATAAGCGGATTAAGGCACATGAAACCGAGATACGCCGTGCACCATGACTGATCCATATCGGCGGTGTCTGTAAACTCCGCGGGGATACCGCCGTCCTCGTCGGTATCCTGAACGAGCAGGGTATCGGTGAGAAACGCGTGGTTATAATAGTAAGTCGAGTCGCCGGTAGCCTTAAAAACTGTCCAGTGGCCGATTGCGTACCACGCGTTATGGGCAATATGCCAGTCACCCAGCGTATCGATTACATCAAGATACTGCCCGTTATCCAGCATCCATTGGTAATAATTCTCGGGATGGGCTTGGAAATATGAATTCGCCAATCCCCAAACAAGCGCGCCGCCGGACATGGCCCATACTTCCCGGTTCAATCTGACGGATGGGGCGACCTCTATCCAATCTTTTATGGCGGCGGACATTGTATCCGCGTAAGTAATATAATCCTGGTTGCCAACATCGAGGCCGTACTGGTAGAGGCATCCCAGCGCCCACGCGTAGCACATAATATTGGTAGTCCCTAAAGTAAGGTAGTGATTGACCATGTAATCAGCGACCGAATCAGCGTAAACCCGGAAAGTATCCGAACCGTAAACATCGCGGTAAATCATCTCCGCGAGCAAACCCCAGCCGCCGACATAGTAACGGTAATAACCGTTGCTGGGATTGGAACCGCCTTCTTC
>WJIJ01000068.1 GCA_014730345.1 Candidatus Zixiibacteriota bacterium
GCCTCTCTCCGATGTTGTTTACATCGCCCGGGACGATGAACAGTTTCTCGAGGGGGTAAACAAGGTTTTAAGCGGAAAATTCGCACCTGACCCAGAAAAACTTAAAATCGTGTTGACCCGCCATGACTGGAATGTTATATTTGGGGAAATAGTTAGGAAGATAAAAATCCTGTTGAAGGGTTGAATGCCCGGTCGCGATACATTTTGAACATCGACTGGACTATATGGGCGGGCTGGCTTGATTTAAATCCTTATCTTCAAGAAAAATATACTCTCATATAAACCATAAGCGGTTGAAGTATGCCTAACCCGAAGGTTGTAATAAATGTTATACGGGCGTCAGTCCCGGGAATGCTAATCGCGCTATTCGTTTTTTCAGTTTTAATCAGGCTTGTCTATATGCTGTTTCTCGGCGATTCAGATATCGTATCCGACAGCGATGCTTATTATTACCTGAGAAATGCAAAAGCGCTGTGCGCCGGCGAAAGTTTTAAGAACGATACCCATCTCTACGCTTATCAGCCCCCGGCTTATTTTTACTTCCTCTCTGTTTTTTTCTGGCTTTTCGGTGATAATCTCGATTTAGTACGTTGCGTTCAGTTGTTAATCGGTTCCTTTATTCCGGTTCTCGTTTTCTTAATCTCCCGCGGATTCGGCTGGCCGAAAGCAGGATTTATATCCGCCGCGGTAGTTGCGGTCTACCCCACGATGGTCCATTATTCCGTATCCATTTATTCCGAAACATTATTCGTATTTCTGCTTTTTACCTCATTGCTGCTCATCCAGCAATCATATCTAAAATCAAGCTTGATGTTGAAACTTGCCGGTGGGCTCTCTCTGGGACTGGCTGTACTGACCAGGGATGCCGCTATGCTCGTCGCCATCGGTTCCATTGCCTGGTTTCTTATATTGTACAGGGATTTTAAAAAAGCGGTTATGAACTGGCTTGTTATACTCTTTGCTGTCCTGGTCGTTATATTTCCCTGGACAGTTCGTAATTACAAAATATTCAAAACAGTGGTGCCGGTTTCCACCAACGGCGGTATTAACCTTTACATAGGCAATAATCCGGAAGCTAATGGGACATTTCAATGGAGATTACCATCCGGAGTTAAATGGAACTGTAGCCCTCCCAGCGGTTATCCAAAAGGGTATTATGAATACCAGGCAAATTTTACCGGCACTAAACAAGCTGTCAAATACATAAAGGCTCATCCCCTTAAGTTTGTACAACTGACCATTAAAAGGACCTGGTTGTTCTTCGGCCCGCCCTTGAATAATCTATCATTTAAATCGCCCCCGATCCAGGCCATTCGCAACTATGCGAATTTCGGGTTCTACAGCGTATTGTTTATCGGTTCATTCGTGGTCGCACCGTTCCGCTTTAGAAAACATCGCCGGGAATTGTTGCTGGTTTTATCAACCATTTTGATGCTGTCTATTCCATATTTGATTACTTTCTTCGCGGAACGCTATCGCCTTCCGATTATACCGGTCATGGCCATAATTTCCGGGATAACCTTAAGATCTTTCTTAGACTTGCGCGCCTTGCAATTCCGTTTTCCGCGATTTACCAAAACCTATCCCGGACTGAAAGAAGGAACCTGATTTTACTCAATTAGCATTTTTAGATATTGCCTGTTAATGGCGGAAAAGGTTATAGTATCCATATTAGCCATCCGATAATTAAAAGTGAAGTTATTGAGAATGTGCATCGCGCGCGCAGATATGGTTAAATATAAAAAAGATAAAGGATTAAGGCCCGTCTTTGGAACACATACATGGTTTTCGGGTTAATTTTTCAGCAAACCTTCTAATCGAGGCATGTTATAATTCTACGTATCCGATTGCCATTCAACAACTAATAAATCATTCGACCCGGCATGATAATTGTGGATATAACTCGGCAATAAAAGCGAGGTGAAATATGAAAAGGTTATATGAGTATAACGATTATGGTAAAGTCATTTTAAGGTTAACATTGTTCTCCATTTTTGTCCTTCTCGCGCTAACCATAAACTCCGATTATGCTTATGCCCATAAATACCCGCATATTAAGACCGCCGCTTTGACCTACTCCCTGACCGATGAGATCGGGGCCGATTTTGTTGGACGGCATTACGATATGGCCATAAATCCCAGCGGACAAAACTACACGATTATCAAAAATATCGACCCCCAGGTCAAATGCCTTCTTTACCTGACTATTTCCAGTATTCGCGGCAATGACTATTCAGAACTCCAGCAGTTCTGCAACCAAATGGGATATAACTACGATTCCATGTTCCACTGGGCCAATGATAATGTATGTATCGATGCTATCGCTCCTTCAGGCTCGCCGTGTACGGGAAATACCACCTGTACCGATCCCGGTAGCAGGACCGAGTTCTGTGGATGGAATACATTCCGTTCCATTCCCGATTTCAGCAAGCCGGAGATGTGGGACTGGATCATCTACAAATATCTAAGCAAAATGGGCGACCGGTACGACGGTGTAATGGAGGATGAAGCCGTTTTTTATCACCATCCGAACTGGAATTATTACTCCACTATGATGTGCTTTCCTTTCCAGCCCGCCAAATGGTCCACCGGTGGGGCATCGGATATGAACGGTTGGGAAGGTTTTACCCACGACCAAATCAGGGACAGTCTGCTGTATCTAAAGCAAAACGTATGGCTTCCGATGATGATGGATTCCCTCCGCGCTCACGGTAAACAGCGTTACCCCAATCCCGCCGCTTACGGCGTAATGGGTTCGGATATTATCGATGACGTTATCTTAACCGGTACCGGCGTCCTCGTAGGTGAAGGTATGCACCTGAGTCCGATTTTAGGCTCCTCATATTTCAACAACGCGCAGGCATGGAATATAATGGATACTATCGCCACCTCCGAGGGTTCGGCTATCCTCTGGTGCGAAATTAACCAGTCCGAATCCCTCTCCCTGGGAAGTTGGGCGCGATGCCAGATGGAACGCGTATGCTGGTACTACATGAAGGCCGACACCCAGCATTTTTATTTTCTTTTAACCGGTAATTCTCCCGAAATAGGCGCAAACGACTACCGTGCCGGTGACAGTTTGTATAAATGGTGCCCGGCATTTGAATATAACATAGGACAGCCCTTGGGTTCCATGTACGATGCCGCCAGCGGCGTTGACCCCGCCGGTCAGGCTTATACCCTTAATGCCAGAAACTTCGAGAACGCCATTGTGCTGTACCGAAAAGCAAGCGGCAGCAACTACAACAACTCCACCGCCGTTACCTATGATTTAGGAGGTCAGTATCAACAGCTTTATTCCGATGGCACCCTCGGCGGGGTCACTTCCGATGCAAGTGTGCGCAATTGCGAGGGCAAAATTTATATACCCTACAGCGGCTCCAATAA
>WJIJ01000069.1 GCA_014730345.1 Candidatus Zixiibacteriota bacterium
GAGCAGGCTTTCTGCCTCTATGGTGAGCAGGAACCGATGGCTTTGGCTTGCGACCTTACTATCGTCAGCCCGTATGTACCGTCTATCGGCGGCAACATTCTCTTTGACTTCACCGTAACCAATACCGGCGCCAACGCTTTCCCGACCGTAATCGGCGAAATCTTCCCGACGATTGGCGATTGCCCAACGGGAACCGAATTTGATTTCAACCTGACCAAGACCCTGGTAACCAACCTGGCTCCGGGCGCTTCCTTCACCGGCTACTACTTCTATGCCGTAGGTAACGTATCCGGCCTTGGTCTTTCCCAGGTTGCTATCAACGGTGACGTTGGTGATGGAACCACCGTATACGGCGAATGCTGTGACGAGTTCTTCTTCTACAATCCTTGGGGACGCACCGGCGGCGAAGTCGTTTGGGGCGACCAGTGGCTCGAGCGTGAAGGCGGAATGGTCCCGACCGTAACCTCTCTTGGTCAGAACTATCCGAATCCGTTCAACGCCAACACTAATATTCCGTTCGAACTGGCTGAAGCCGGCAACGTAAACGTAACCGTTTACAACCTTGCCGGTCAGGTCGTCGAAACTCTCGTCAATGGCTACATGGATGCCGGTTCCCACGTTGCTACCTGGGATGCTTCCACTGTATCCAGCGGCGTTTACTTCTACACTTTGGAAACTGACAAATTCAGCACCACAAAGAAGATGAATCTCTTGAAGTAAGCTTCGAGCTTCTTCTTTGTTTGTAGGGGTCCCCGGCATTCAGCCGGGGGCTTTTTTTAGATATTTGAAATTCAATTAATTTATAAAACCCTGGATTTTTCTATCCGACCGAAGCGTTATCGGCTTTTCTCTCGGCGGTAAGCGACTCGATTCGTTTTTTAAGCTGTTCCTCGATGTTCAGCGCTTTGCTGTGGTCGTAATATTTCGCGCCTTCCATGTTGGTGAATTCCCGGAGTTCTTCGAGTGTGGCTCCTATTTTTATAACGGCGCTATCGATTACCTCCAGGGATTTCTTCAACTTGTCCCCATTATCCTTCAGCTGGCCGTTGGAAAGCAGGAGTGTAAGTAACTGGGAACGTCCCGAGATAGCCATGGTCGCGTTATTGATATAATGAGCGAGAGTGGATACGGCAACATTCAGCGATTCAATGGCCCCGCTGTGGCGTTCCTCACTGAGCAGTTTCTGGGACAGTTCCTGTCGTTCGCGGAACAGGTTTTCCACCATCAGGTAAATATCGCATAACTCCGCGTTAGCCTGGTTGAGCAATTCCGTGGGATTACCTATATCAATATCGAACTTGGATGCGGCGTCCAACATCTCTTCCATCATGCGGATCCTGACCTGGTCGAGTTTTTCCCTGGGGAAATCGAGGAGATTGTTCAGGATTTGAACATTATTCAGTTTCTTTTCGAGATTATCGCTGTAGACCTCAATGTCGTAACGCGAAAGATTATTGGCGAGAGCGGTGATGATAACTAATTGGTCAACATCATTGCCGGCGCCGGAAGTTTTTTCTACGGCATGGTGATCGGTAATGCACCTGAGAAACCTTTGGGGAATTTTCCATTTTTCTCCCAGTAATCCGCCAACTTCGCAATGATCTATTCCAAAGACCATGCGCTCGGAGTCGATAATATCCTCACCGTTTTTTATGCGTTCTATGACGATTTCGTATTCTTCAGGATACTGGTTTTCAAGGAACAGGATACCAAGGTCATGTATCAGCCCGGCTACCAGCGCTTCCTCAGGCGATGAATGACCCAATTCCTGAGCGAGGAGGTTAGCACCCAAACCGGTTTCAAGGGAATGTTTCCAATACATCTTCGGGTCGCGGGCGTAGTTCTCATCATCTTTTCGGATTGGACTCAAATTTAGAATTGAAGCGGAAAGCGCCAGGCTCTTCACGGCGTTTGCCCCGATAGTAAGTACTGCCTGGTTGACTGTTGAAATCTCTTCAGTGCGTTTGTAAAATGAGGAATTTGCGATGTTTAAAACCCTTACGGTCAATGTGGGATCTTTCATGATCACATTGGCGATGTCGTTGACCGAAGAATCCTCGTTTTCCATGATTTCCAGCATTTCGCCAAGGACTTGCGGGATAGTAAAAAGCTGTTTGCTTTTCTGGATGCTTTCGACTATTTTATCTCGTTCCATAATCTCACGCTTGATATTGTTATAATTTTAGTCTATTGAAGCGCGTCACCTCAACTAAATACCCCATCAATTTAGTATATCGGTTTGAAATGGGAGGGCTTAATACAGATGTAAAACCGCGTGGTGAACCGGGATATTATAGGCTCGCAAAACCAAAGACATTGCGAATGCAAGAGATTTAATTTTTATGAATAACTTGAAAGATTCAGTCGTATAGTTTATATATATAGTAAACCATGGAGGATTTATGAACCTATCTAACCGCCGGAAATTCCTTAAAACCGCAAGTTTATTGACAGCAGGCAGTTATTTACTGTCGCCATTTGAATTATTCGCCCAGGCTACCGGAGAAAGTTCTTTACCGGCGATTGCAGTGGCTAAAAATGGCACTGCGGCGCAGGTAACCCGAAAGGCAATCGAGCTTCTCGGAGGCATGGGAGCTTTCGTGAAGAAGGGCTACACCGTGGTGGTCAAACCTAATATTGGGTGGAACAGAAGCCCCGCGCACGCGGCGAATACCAACCCGGATGTTGTAACGGAAGTCATCAAGATGTGTTTCGAAGCGGGAGCGGAGAAAGTACTGGTTTTCGACAGGACCTGCAACGATCCCAAAAGATGTTATGAAAATTCCGGGATACAGGATGCCGCCGAAAAAGCGGGCGCGAGTGTTTACCACATGGTAGATGCCGGGTTCAAAGATTATGAAATGCCCGGTAACAAGTATCTCAAAAGCTGGCCCCTTTATGAAATGGCTATGGACGCTGATTGTTTTATTAACGTCCCTATTGCCAAACATCATGGAATCGCCGAGTTAACCCTGGGAATGAAGAATCTTATGGGAATTCAGGGCGGCAACAGGGGGCATATTCACTGGAAGATACATCAATACCTGCCGGAGCTGGCGGCTTTCGTGAAGCCCGATTTGAATATTATAGACGCCACCCGCATTCTGCTGCGCCATGGCCCCCAGGGCGGTGACCTTAACGATGTAGAAAAACGCGATACGGTAATAGCCAGTTCCTTTATCGGAACCGCGGACGCATACGCGGCGACCTTGTTCGGAAAAGACCCCAAAGAGATCGGCTATATCGCTAATTCGGTTGAATACGGTTTGGGCGAGATCGAAGTCGATAAGATGGATTTGAAAGAAGTCTCGATTTGACCGTAAGAAAGCTCAGGATAGTATCACAGGTTCTATTTTTTCTTTTCTTCCTGTATTTATTCTGGATGACATCTGAGACCGCGGGACGCTGGGTCCCCGTGGATTTATATCTTCGCGCCGATCCGCTTCTGGCAGTTACCGCGATTATCGGCGCAAGAGTTATCATCCCCGCGATGTTTGTTTCGCTGGTTATTATTGCGGCTACACTAATTTTGGGAAGGGTGTTTTGCGGATGGGTGTGTCCCATGGGAACCACTCTTGACCTGGTTTCTCGCGCCGGCCATTCGCCAAACAGGTTTGCTGTGCGGAAGACCCAGCATTTCAAGTACTATATGCTTATTGGTTTTCTGACGGCATCAGTACTGGGTTTCCAGCTCGTTTATCATCTCGATCCCATTTCGCTGATCACCCGGTTTTTCACCCTCGTTTTGCTTCCGCTGTTGGTGCAATTGAGTAATTTCATATTCGAGTTATTGTTTAATATAAAGTCGCTACAGATGCCTTTGCTGGAAATTCAGTCATCGCTTATCGACAGTCTCCTGCCTTTGGAGCCGTATTTTTTCCAGTCGGCATTCCTCGTAGGCTTAATATTCTTAACTGTCCTCGCATTTGAGTTGTATTCGCGGAGGACATTCTGCCAGGCTGTTTGCCCATTGGGGGCGCTGCTGGGATGGCTATCCAAACCCCAGGTTTTGACTCGAAAGGTCGGTGAGGATTGTATTGAATGCGGGGATTGCCATAGCGTTTGCAAGACCAACGCGATCCCCGAAGATTTTCTGCAAACTGAACTGCGGGAATGTATCCAGTGCTTTAATTGCGTTGATGTTTGCCCGGTGGATGTTATATCAATTAATTTTGGAAAAAATAATCAAAAACATAAGACCGATTATACCCGCCGCAAGCTGGTTATTGCCGGAGCCGGCGGCGTGGCGGCGGCTTCGCTTACTGGTATTTCTTTTATCCAACCGGTCAGGAATTCGCGAATAGTGAGACCTCCCGGGAGCGCGCCGGAAGCTGAGTTCGTGGACAGATGTGTGCGTTGCTATCAATGCCTGAGGGCGTGCGCCACATCCGGGAATTTCCTGCAACCATCGCTTATTGAATCGGGATGGCAGGGATTGCTGACACCTTATGGAGAAGCTTCAACCGGCTACTGCGAGTACAACTGCACACTTTGTACGGAAGTCTGTCCCACCGATGCCATAAAGGAACTGGATTTGGAAACGAAGCGGAAAACGATAATCGGCCTGGCATATTTTGATAAGAACCGGTGCCTTCCTTACGCCGAAGGAACTCCTTGCATAGTTTGTGAAGAACATTGTCCGACTCCGGATAAGGCGATAAAGTTTAAAGAAGAGGAGTATATCTATCCCGATGGCGGTACACAGGTATTGAAGATGCCGTATATTGTGGAAGACCTGTGCATCGGATGCGGTATTTGCGAGTTCAAATGCCCGGTGGAAGGATTGCCGGGAGTGATACTGACCAATAAGACCCAAAGAGGTCATCTTACCGGAGGTTATGGCTATGGATAGGAATAAGAATAAACCGGCCACAAAAGCGGTTCATGGCCGGGGACGGCCAAAAATGGAAGTTCAACCGGTTAATCCGCCGATAATTCAAAGCACGAATTTCCTTTACGAAAGTATCGGGCAGTACAAGCGCTACCTCGAAGGAGATAAATCGGTATTTATTTACTCCCGCTATGATAACCCTACCATAATGGAAGTTGAAGGGCATGTCGCGGATTTAGAAAACGCCGACAGGGCATTGATTTTTTCCTCGGGTATGGGCGCCATAAGTTCTACTATCATGGCGCTTGTTAAGAGTGGAGATACCATTTTGGCGGGGGATACTCTCTATGGCGGAACCGTATATTTTTTCCGGGATGTTCTCCCCAGGTTTGGCGTGGAAACGATCTATTTCGACAGCCGTAATTTTGACGGAGCGGAAAAATATGCAGACTCGAGATGCAGGATACTATATATCGAAACCCCCGCCAATCCGAACCTCAGGCTGACCGATTTGAAAGCGGCTGTTAAGTTTGCAAAAGCGAATGGATTATTCACGATAATCGATAATACATTCGCCACTCCGATAAATCAAAATCCTCTTGATTACGGTTTCGACCTTGTTATCCACTCCGGCAGTAAATACCTCTCCGGGAGCAGTGACCTCGTTTGCGGGGCTGTGGCCGGTAGCGATGAATTGGCGCAGAAAATCTGGGATTACCGCCGGCTGTTAGGCACTAACCTGGACCCATCGGCGAGTTTTTTGCTCTTGAAAGGAATTAAATCCCTGGGGGTGCGCGTGGAAAGGCATAATCAAAACGCCATGGCCGTTGCGAAATATTTTGAAAATCATCCTAAAATTGAAAAAGTGCATTATCCGGGACTCGAGTCTCATCCCCAGCATTTACTGGCGGCTGGCCAGATGCGCGGTTTCGGAGGTATGGTCAATATTGAGCTGAAGGGCGGACAGGAATCGTCAGAAAATTTCGTGGATAATTTGAAGGTTATCCTGAATACTGTCAGCCTTGGGGGCGTTGAATCCATCGCCTGTATTCCTGTATTGACTTCCCAGTATGGTCTGAGCGATGAGGCTTTACGCGAAGCGGGTATAACTCCCTCGATGGTGCGTTTGTCAATAGGAATAGAAGATGAGGATGACCTGGTCGCGGACATCGAGCAAGCGCTGGACACTTTGTAAAATATATCAAAAAATAGCTTGACTTAAGGCGCTACAATGCTAAATTGAGCGTCAAAATTAAACCTTTTAATCCTGGCACAGAGATGCCGGAAAGGGTTCCATGACCAACAGCAGAGAAATCAATATTCCGTTCCATGACAGGGAGCGGTTTTTTTATAATTATAACAGGGGAGAATAATGGCGGAAAAGAAAGTATTGAAGGAAATCCTCGATACCGAATCCGTAGCCCGCACTATCAAGCGGATGGCGCATGAGATAATCGAGCGCAACCGCGGGGTGGAGGATATGGCGGTAATAGGTATTCGTACCCGGGGCGCAATCCTCGCCGAAAGGATCGTTGCCGCGATCGAGGAAATCGAAAAAATTTCACTTCCGCTGGGGCTTTTGGACATAACCCTGTACAGGGACGATGTTCATTCCCGGCTGGAACAACCATTGGTGCAGAAAACGGAAATAATCTTCAGGGTAGCCAATAAAGTGGTTATCCTCGTGGATGATGTTCTTTTTACCGGCAGGACCGCAAGGTCGGCGCTGGATGCGATTATCGATTTCGGCAGGCCTAAATGCATCCAGTTCGCGGTACTGGTTGACCGGGGTCACCGGGAACTGCCGATCCGCGCGGATTATGTCGGGAAGAACATCCCGACATCATTGGATGAAAGAGTTGTTGTAAAGATGCAGGAGGAGGACGGCTCCGAAGGCGTTTACCTTGAAAAAACGGTGGAGGAATAATGGCAATAGGGAGAGGACATCTACTCGATCTTGAAAGTCTCAGCGCCGAAGAGATTACAACGATTTTGGATACGACCAGGACTTTTCGGGAGGTTATCGATCGAGATATTAAGAAAGTCCCTACTTTAAGAGGTATCACCGTAGTGAACCTGTTTTTTGAACCTTCGACGCGGACACGGATTTCATTCGAGTTAGCGGAAAAACGCCTTTCGGCTGATACTGTTAATTTTTCGAAGGCGACCTCATCGGTGCAGAAGGGCGAATCGTTGAAGGATACTATTCAGAATATCGAAGCGATGCGCACGGATATGGTCGTAATCCGGCATTCGTCCCCGGGCGCGGCTCATTACCTTACCCAGTGTTGCAACTCCGCGGTAATAAATGCCGGGGACGGGTCCCACGCGCATCCGACCCAGGCTTTACTCGATATTTTCACAATTCGCGAAAAATACAAAAGAATCAAAGACCTTAGAGTGCTGATTGTCGGGGATATAAAACACAGCCGGGTTGCCCGCTCCAATATCTGGGGATTGAAGAAGCTCGGCGCGCAGGTGGCTATCTGCGGACCGTCAACTCTGCTTCCATACGAAGTTGAGAAGATGGGAGTTGAGGTATTTACCGATATCGACGAAGCCCTGGAAGGGGTGGATATCGTTAATATCCTGCGCATCCAGCTTGAGCGTCAAGATGCCGGATTTTTCCCCACTTTGCGCGAATATACCGAACTGTATGGAATCAACATGGAGCGTTTAAAAAAACTAAACGCCGGTTTCACTATACTGCATCCAGGGCCAATGAACAGGGGTGTGGAGATTTCCGATGAGGTTGCAGAACACAGCGACGCGGTGATACTCGAGCAGGTAACCAACGGGGTAGCGGTGAGGATGTCGGTACTTTACCTTTTAATGCATAAAGAGCCGGTTTCGGTAAGCGAAGGAGTAGAAGTCTAATGGCGGATTTAATCGTAACTGGTAAAAGAGTGATAGATACCTTCAATGATTATGAAGGTCCCGGAACAATTTACATGACCGGAGATAGAATAGAAAAATTCGAGAAGGAATATAAACCGGATACAAACGGGGCGAGGGTAATTGATGCCGGCAATAAAATAATTTCACCCGGGCTTGTCGATATGCACGTTCACCTGCGTGAACCGGGCCGGGAGGATGAGGAAACTATTGTAACCGGTGCCGACGCCGCCGCGGCCGGGGGATTTACCGCCGTGTGCTGTATGCCTAATACCACACCGGTAATCGATACCCAGGAAGTTGTCCGTTTTATCCTGAGCAGGGCCAAGGAAGCGGCGGTAAGGGTTTTCGTCATCGGCGCGGTTACCCGCGGGCAGGAAGGAAAACGACTCTCCGAGATCGGCGATATGTGGGATGCCGGTATAGTGGCTATCTCCGAAGACGGCAAAAGCGTGATGAACGCTGAGATGATGCGCAACGGCATGGAATACGCGCGGATGTTCCACATTCCGGTAATATCGCACTGCGAAGACGCTAACCTGGCTAATGGCGGCAAGGTCAACGAAGGATACAATTCGACGGTACTGGGAATGAAAGGGATTCCTTCCATTGCCGAGGATGTAATAGTTGCCCGGGATATATTCATATCCCGTTTCACCCACTCGCCTCTTCACATCGCTCACATCTCCACGGAAGCTTCCATAAAACTGGTCAAGGAGGCCAAAGAGGAAGGCCTCGATGTAACCGCCGAAGCGACTCCTCATCATTTCTCATTGACCGATGACCTCCTTAAGACATTCGACACCAACCTGATTGTTAACCCGCCGATACGGACGACAGCCGATGTGGAAGCCGTGAAAAGGGGATTAAAGGACGGGACCATCGATTGCATCGTTTCCGACCATGCTCCCCATTCGCCAGAGGAGAAAGACGTGGAGTTTAACGCCGCGCCTTTCGGGATGATAGGGCTGGAAACTACGGTAGGATTGACTTTCACCAATTTAGTGCACGGGAATATACTTTCGGAGGCGGAAGTTTTAAGAAAGATGACTGTAAATCCTTCGAGGATACTAAATTTGCCGTATAACGGATTCGCGGGAGACGGGCTTGCTGATGTTACTATAATCAACCCGGACCTGGAGTGGACGGTGGAGAAGAAGAAGTTCCGCAGTAAATCGAAGAACTCACCGTTTATAGGGTATAAACTGAAGGGCAAAGCTGTATGTACTATCTGCAAGGGCGAGGTTGTGTACGAGGAGGATATATAATGCCTGAGTCCGGATTTCTACTCTCCGCGGCGGGTCGAATACTATCTTCGATCTAAACCCGGTAGCCGAGGAATTGCCTTCGGCGCCACGGTGGGATTGCGCTTCGTGTGGAGACACGGTGCCGCCTTTGGATTGCGCCGGGCGCGGGTAGATGAAGCAACGATTGAAAGGAGATTATGAAACTTATTACAGAACGGGTTCGAGTGTCCGCTGAATCGCACTGCGGTATTGTAGATATAACCGGCGATGTTGCCTCTGTACTTTCAGAAACAGGCCTGACAGACGGCAATGTCCTAATTTTTGTTAAAGGCTCTACCGGCGGGGTAACTACGGTCGAATACGAACCGGGGCTGTTAAAAGACCTGCCGGAGTTTTTCGAGAAGATTATACCGTCGGATGTATCCTACCAGCATGACAAAACCTGGGGCGACGGCAACGGCTTTTCGCATTTGAGGGCTTCCTTGCTGGGGCCGTCGATAAACGTGCCGTTTGAAAATGGAAAATTATTGTTGGGAACCTGGCAGCAGATAATTATAATAAACTTTGACAATAAATCGCGGACACGGGAAATAATTCTGCAATTTATGGGAGATTGATTTGACGGAGATAGAATTACCCTTCAGGACGTTGGAATGGAAAGCGGACAGGTTGACATTGATTGACCAGCGGGCATTGCCGTCGAAGGTCAATTATATCGATTATTATAATTATCGCGATATTATCGTGGCTATTAAGAACCTTACCGTCCGGGGTGCCCCCGCTATCGGAGCGGCGGCCGGTTTCGCCATGGTACTGGCCTCCATTGAATTTGCCAAGGAAACTTCTAATGATTACCTCGGTATGTTAAGAAAAGCGGCCGATGAGATAATATCAGCCCGTCCCACGGCGGTAAACCTGCGCTGGGCGGTGGAGAGAATTTGGAAAGCGGTTTCCAGCCATAATAATTCCTCGGTCTCTGAAAAGCATAAACTGATTGAGGACGAAGCCATTGCTATTGAACAGGAAGACAAGGAACTTTGCCGGAAGATAGGGGAATATGGCGCGAAGTTGATTGATGATGGCGACGGAGTGCTGACCCATTGCAACGCCGGCGCATTGGCAACCGCCGGAATAGGTACCGCGCTCGGGGTTATATATACCGCCGCATTCGGGGGTAAGGATATCAAGATTTATTCCGGGGAAACCCGGCCGATAGACCAGGGCCGGCGATTGACCACATGGGAACTGGCCGCATCGGGGCTGGATGTAACTCTCTTATGCGATAATATGATAGGTTCGTTGATGAGATCGGGAAAGGTGCAGGAGATCGTGGTTGGCGCAGACCGTGTAGCGGCAAATGGGGATACCGCCAATAAAATCGGGACTTTTAATATAGCTTTAATAGCGGATTATTTCGACATCCCATTTTATGTCGCCGCGCCATATTCGACATTCGACCCGGAAACTCCCACCGGAGAAGATGTTCCCATTGAATTCCGTTCCCCCGAGGAAATAATAGATATCGAGGATTACGCGGCTATTAAAGGAAGTATTCATGTATATAATGCCGCGTTTGATATAACTCCCCATGAGCTGATAGCGGGTTATATCACGGACCGCGGGGTGGTGAAAGCATCTGAAATCGAGCAAGCCGTATTAACGCCTTTGCCCGATTAAGTGATTATAGCGATTAAAATTACCGGATAAAACTGTAAAAATATGTCGAATTTTTACTTGACAAGACGATATAAATCTATAAATTAGAAAATTTAGCCTAAATAGATTTTTGATCGCTATTCATAAGGATTTGTAATGAAAACGGTTATACCGAAGTTGAATGAAATTAAGCAGGATTGGCTATTATATGACGCTGAAGGGCAGGTTCTTGGGCGGCTCGCGGTGGAAATAGCTAAGCGTATCCGCGGCAAATACAAACCGCATTTTACGCCCTTTATGGATACCGGGGATAACATCATTGTTATTAATGCCGAAAAGGTCGCATTAACCGGCAACAAAAAGGAAGTTAAAACTTACTGGCGTTATACTGGCTATCCTGGCGGCGGAAGGGAAACGAGTTTCCGCCAGATGATAAGCAAACATCCGGAACGCGTTATTGAACACGCGGTTAAGGGAATGTTGCCCAAGAACAGGTTGGGCCGCAAATTATTTAAAAAGCTCCATGTCTATGCCGGCCCGGAACATCCGCATAAGGCGCAGAAACCCAAACAGGTAGAATTAAAGTAATTCGGGAGGTTGAGATTGCAGGAAAGTTTTAAGGCAGTCGGCAGAAGGAAAACATCCACAGCCGTGGTTAATTTAACCTCGGGTAAGGGTGAGATAAAGGTAAACGGCAAGTCCCTTGAGGACTATTTCCGGCTCCCGGTGGTTATTCAGGATGTCAATCGTCCTCTCGAAGTAACCGAGATGAATGGCAAATTCGATATCGACTGTCGTACCAAGGGCGGAGGTTTCACCGGCCAGTCCGGCGCGGTTCGTTTAGGCATTGCCCGCGCGCTGGTAAAATATGACGAATCCTTGAAACCCGCTTTGAGAAAAGAAGGTTTGTTGACCAGGGATCCGCGAATGGTTGAGCGCAAGAAGTATGGTTTGGTTAAATCACGCAAGCGCTTCCAGTTCTCAAAACGTTAATAATTATTTCCTGGTATCAGGTTTTTTTGAATAAACAAATACGCACGCCTGTTGATTTTCTCCCGGGTCCCATTCCTGGGTGGGTGAAAAGTTGACGCAGGCGGAGGTTAAAACCCGGCAAGTTGAGGTAAAAATGAACGCTTCCGTTAAAGACTTATTAGAGGCTGGGGTACATTTCGGTCATCAGACCCGCAGATGGAATCCCAAAATGAAGAAATATATATTCACCGCCCGCAATGGTGTCTATATCATTGACTTACACAAAACCCTTCTTTCTGTTCAGAGAGCCACCAAAAAGATCCGCGAGACAATTGAAAAAGGCGGCTCAATCTTGATGGTAGGCACTAAAAAGCAGGCCAAGGACGTCATCAAGGAAGAAGCTGTCCGTTCCGGTTCTTTTTATGTTTGTGAGCGTTGGTTAGGCGGGATGATGACCAATTTTCAGACTATCAAGCAGAATATCAAACGTTTGAAAGATATTGAAAAGATGGCCGAGGATGGCACCTTTGAGAAGTTGACCAAGAAGGAAAGACTGGTGCTGACCAAGCAGAGGGAGAAGTTAAATAAATACCTGAGCGGCATCAAAGATATGTACAAACTCCCGGATATCGTATTTGTGGTCGATTCCAAGAAGGAACGTATCGCCGTAGCCGAATCGAATAAACTGGACATACCGGTAATCGGCATAATCGACACCAACTCGGACCCGGATCCTATCGATTACCCAATAGCGGCAAACGATGATTCCATTAAATCAATTTCGGTCATAACCCAGGAGATAGCCGAAGCGGTGATAGCCGGACGTCAAAAGGCCGAAGCGGCGGAGTTCGAGAGACAGGAAAAGAAAGAGATGGAGGCTAAGGTTAAGGCATCGGAGGAAACCGAGGAAGCGAAGCCGGAAACCGAAGCTGAAAAACCGAAACCTGCACCCGCGCCGGAAGAAGCAAAGGGTGAAGTAGAAGAAAATAAGTAGACTTTTTAGATATAATTAAGAGGAATTACATAATGGAAATTTCCGCATCAGCAGTAAAAGAGCTTCGTGAAAAAACCGGGGCGGGAATGATGGATTGCAAGAAGGCTTTAAAGGAAACAGGCGGCGACATGGATAAAGCGGCCGATTATCTCCGCGAGCAGGGCATATTAAAAGCCGCCAAGAAAGCCGATAGAGCCGCTAATGAAGGAATCATTTACTCTTATATACATCCCGGAGATAAGCTGGGAGTGCTGGTTGAAATCAACTGCGAAACGGATTTCGTAGCGCGTACCGATGATTTCCGTACTATGGCCAAGGATATCGCCATGCAGATAGCCGCGGCGAATCCTTTATATGTAATCAGGGAAGAAGTCGACCCTGAATTAGTTGAAAAGGAAAAAAGCATATATAAAGCCCAGGCTGAAAAAGAGGGGAAACCGGACAACGTTGTCGAAAAAATTGTTGCCGGCAGGCTTGATAAATATTTTCAGGAAATCTGCCTAATGGAACAACCCTTTGTCAAGGACCCCAATAAAACCGTTAATGACCTGGTAACCGACAAGATTGCCATACTTGGTGAAAATATGAATATAAAGCGGTTTGCCCGATTCCGCCTCGGCGAATAGTTAATGGGTGATTTTATGAATTCATCCACCAGCGGTCAATCATATAAGTTCAAACGGGTGCTTTTAAAGATATCCGGGGAAATGTTAATGGGAGATACCGAATATGGTTTGAATCCTCCGACGATTCGTTCGATTTGCGAAGAAATCGGGGAACTCGCCGCCGATGGACTTCAACTGGGAATAGTGGTAGGCGGCGGCAACATATTCAGGGGAGCAATGGGCGAAAAGCTGGGTATCGACCGGGTTGTGGGCGATAATATGGGTATGCTGGCTACCGTTATTAACTCGCTGGCCCTCCAGGCGGGATTGGAAACGACGGGGATTTATACAAGGGTGATGACTGCGGTGAATATTGACCGATTCGCGGAGCCTTATATCCGGCGGCGGGCGATACGCCACCTTGAGAAAGGAAGGGTTGTCATACTCGCGGCGGGAACCGGTAATCCCTATTTTTCCACGGACACCGCGGCGGCGCTTCGTGCCGTGGAGATCAAAGCCGAAGCGATATTGAAGGGTACCAAGGTCGATGGAGTGTTCGACAGTGATCCGGTGGTGAATCCTAATGCCGTTAAATTTGACAGTATCCCATTCATGGACGTGTTGACTAAAAACCTCCGGGTGATGGATTCAACGGCAACATCGCTTTGCATGGAGAATAATATTCCAATAATCGTATTTAACCTGCACAACGAGGGGAACTTAAAAAGGATATTGCAGGGCGAAAAAATCGGAACCCTGGTAAATTAAAGTTCTATAATAGACAGAAAGAGGCGTATTATGTTGAATGATGTCTTAAAGGACGCTGAAAGTAGAATGAAAAAGTCTATTGAATCGCTCAAGTCCGAATTCAATTCCATCAGGATAGGAAAAGCCACTCCAGCCTTGCTGGACAACATCCGCGTTGAATATTACGGCACCAATGTCCCATTGAACCAGGTTTCTAATATCTCTGCCCCCGAACCGAGGTTGTTGGTTATTCAGCCGTGGGAGAAGGATATGGTTGCCGAGGTGAACAAGGCTATCCAGAAATCGGAACTTGGATTGAACCCCAGCGTCGATGGGCAGATTATCCGGATTCCTATTCCCCCATTGAGCGAAGAGCGGCGTAAAGAGACCGCGAAGCTTGTTAAAAAGACCGGTGAAGAGGGAAAAATCGCCATAAGAAATATCCGCCGGGATGCCAATGATACTTTGAAATCTGCCGAGAAAGAAAAAGAGATTTCCGAGGATGAAATGCGTAAGGGTTTTGACCGGGTGCAGGAGTTGACCGACAAGTACACCGCGAAAGTTGATGAGATGATCGAGAGCAAGGAAAAAGAGGTAATGGAGGTTTAACCAGGCCCGGCGATTATAATGGAAACTACATTATCGGCAAAAGACCTTCAACAACGTATCCTGTCCAGCGAACAGAAGCTTCCCGGGCATATTGCTATAATTATGGACGGCAATGGCCGCTGGGCCAGGAAACGGGGACTTCCGCGGACTTTCGGTCATAAAGCCGGCGTCAGCGCGGTTAAGAAAATCGTACGCGTTTCCGGGGACCTGGGCATAAAGTATCTTACCCTGTTCACGTTTTCATCGGAAAACTGGAATCGGCCGCGATATGAAGTTTCGGCCCTGATGAAACTATTGTATGAAGCTACCCGCGACGAACTCGATGAGCTTCATGAAAACAATGTAAAATTCATCACTTCAGGCAACATCGAAAAATTTCCTCGGCAACAGCATGATATCCTGATGGAAGCGATAGACAAAACCCGGAATAACACCGGGCTGGTTTTAAACCTCGCGCTTAATTACGGCGGCAGGGATGAGATCCTGGCGGCCGTGCGCAGGATCGCCGAGGAGGTTGACCAGGGTAAATTGCGTAAAGAAGATATTAACGAAGAATTGTTCTCATCTTACCTCTTTCACCCGGAGATTCCCGATCCGGACCTTCTCATCAGAACATCGGGAGAGATGCGTATTTCCAATTTCCTGCTATGGCAGACTTCGTACACCGAACTTTACATCACCTCCACCATGTGGCCTGACTTTTCCGAGGAAGATTATTACAATGCCATATTAGAATATCAATCCAGGGAACGAAGGTTCGGGTCTGTATCCTCCGACATGGAGTAAAATGAGTTTTGTCAAAAATTTAATATCACGGGTAGCGGTCGGGGTTATTGCCATACCGGCAATCATCTATATCTCGTTAAAAGGCGGATTTCCGATTCTGGTGTTCGCCGCTATCCTGGCGATTGTGGGCGCTGTTGAGTTAACTCGTTTACTTCCTTCATTGAAAAATACTTTTTCCATGATTGTGCTGCCGATAGCTTCGGCGTCGATTATCGCCGGCATCGTTTACCGGCAATACGCGCTTTCGGGCTTATTAATGGTTTCAGTCATTTTACTGGCTGTTATAGTTTACTCATTCCGGGGCAGGATTGAGGAGCTTAAAAACGGTATTATTGATATAGTATTCGGCATGATATATTGCGGATTGATGTTCTCATTTATACCGCTTATATCCAATATCCAGCCTAATGGCGGCGAATGGCTTGTTTCCATGTTCATAATTATCTGGACCGCGGACACGGCGGCGTTTTTCGGAGGAAAATTTACCGGCAGGAGAAAGCTGGCTCCGGAGATAAGCCCGGGGAAAACAGTGGAAGGTTTGCTTTGGGGTTTCGTTGGCGCGCTCGTAGCCGCAGGAATTCTGGGTGTTACCATCCTCGATGGTAAAAATTTGGTATTTACATTGTTTATTTCAGTTGTCATATCGGGGATGGGCGTCTGCGGCGACCTTTTCGAATCTTCTTTGAAACGTTCGGCGGATGTTAAGGATTCATCGTCTCTGATCCCCGGTCATGGCGGGGTTCTTGACCGTTTTGATTCGGTATTATTCGCCGCCCCAACGCTTTATCTTCTTTTGCAGTTGCAAGTTTGGCACGGATATATTAGATTTTAAGTATGCGCGAATTTTTAGAATCACTGCCCCTCGCTCAGATACGTATGGCGGCATTAGCGATTGTATATACAGGGATTACCTACCTCGTCCTTAAACTCATTTTGAGGTATCTCAAAAGATTCGCTCCTATAGGAAGATATAATCGCCTTTCAAATCTGACGATTTGGCTCTACACGGTTTTCGTTTTGATGTGGGGCTTAAAGGTACCCGCGCATAATTTTTTCTATAACCTGATACTATCCCTCGCGCTTGTTTTCACCGGGTTTTTGTTCGTTATATCTGTCGAATATGTCATTTTCGATATCCTGTTAAAGCGTGATGAGTCCCGTGAACCAGCTCCAGGGCTTTTGCGGGACGTTCTGCGCATGGCCGTGCTGTTACTGGTTGTTTTCGCGGTTATCAGCGGGGTGTTCAAGTTTGACCTTTCAACGGTACTGGTTTCATCGGCGGTAATGACCGCGGTCATCGGTTTGGCTTTGCAGGATTTGCTGGGCAATGTTCTGGCCGGTGTTGCCCTCAGTGTTGAAAAACCGTTTAACGTAGGCGACTGGGTTCAGGTAGCGGGTCAGGATGGAGAAGTGGTAAGTATAAGCTGGAGGGCAACCCGTATAAAGAATATCGGCAATAACTATGTGGTTGTTCCCAATGGTTCAATCTCCCGGGCGGAGATTGTCAATTATTCCCAACCCGAACCGCGCATGCTCCAGCTTCTTGAATTCGGAACAAGCTATAGCGATCCGCCGAACAAGGTTCGTAAAGTTGTGCGGGAAGTTGCTTCGCAGGTTCCGGGAATCATGAAATATCCCGAACCGATTACCCGTACGGTTAAATACTCGGATTTTTCCATAGACTATGTTTGCCGTTACTATATTGATAATTTTTCATCGCAGTGGGATATAGCCGATGATCTCAGCACACGTTTGTGGTACAGGTTCCGCCGTGAAGGTATCGAAATACCATTCCCGATACGGACCATCCAGAGTATGGAACGGTCCCGGAAATTGAAGGCGCAAAAATCTGACGGGGATAAAAAAGATGTAGTGCGGTATATAAGGTCCCTTGAGCTGTTTTCGATGTTATCCGACGATATCATCCAGGAACTCTCGGAAGATTCATTATTATATGAATACGGGGAAAAGGAAGATGTTATCGTCCAGGGAGATCCGGGGGATTCCATGTTCTTAATTGTTTCCGGCCGGGTCAAAATAGTTGTTAAAGATGAGCGCGGCTATGAGACCGATGTAGCTGAACTGGGGCCCGGAGAAGCGTTCGGGGAGATGTCCTTGTTCACGGGCGAAAACCGCGCGGCGACAGTAAGGTGCTTAGAGGACTCCAGCCTGATCGAAATCACCAAAGAAAATTTCAAGAATATACTGTTGAAAGACACTTCGTTGGTAGAGAAGATAGCCTCTAAAATCGAAGTGCGCACCAGGGAAATTAAGGATAAATTGGAAAAGGCAAAAACAATTAAGCCCCGGGATGGCAAAGAACAACCTCGGGACGACAGCCTTTTCCGGATGATTAAAAACTTCTTTGAGTTATAGAATATGGGCATTCCCAAAAAAGGGGAAAGGGTAAAATTAAAAATCGATGACTTGGCATACGGGGGTATGGGAATAGGCAAAGTCGACGAATACGTGATTTTCGTGGAGGGGGCTTTGCCCGGTGAAGAAGTAGTCGCGGAAGTATTTAAGAGGAAGAAAAATTACGCCGAAGCTAAATTAATCCAGGTAGAAAATGAATCGGAATTCCGCATAACTCCCCGATGCAAACATTTTCCCCTCTGCGGGGGATGCCGCCTCCAGCATCTTGACTATGACCGTCAGGCGGAATTTAAAAAGGAACAGCTGACCGGGCAGTTAAGGCAGATTGGCGGTCTGGATAATCCCCCGGTTTCCCGGCTCATTAAGTCTGAAACCCCGTTTTACTATCGCAATAAAATGGAATACTCTTTCGGGGTTTCCCGTGAGGGTCAACTTCAACTGGGGCTTCATCCAAGGCGGAGCTTTGGAAAGATATTCCAGCTCGATGAATGCTATTTGCAGTCGGAGAAATCAGCGGAACTGGTAAGGAAAATACGGGAAACCGCCAGTGGGATGGGCCTGCCGGGCTACCATGTGCGCAAACACACCGGGCTGTTGCGCTACATGGTTATAAGAGAGGGTAAAAACACTAATCAGCGTATGATGAATATCGTAACCTCCGAATCGGCTGAGAAACAGGTTGGGGAACTTTGTGAAACAGCGATTAACGATTTCGGCGATATCGACTCGATTGTAAATAATATAAATACGAAGAAAGCGAATATCGCTTATGGAGAATACGAAAATTTAATTCATGGCGAACCTTATATAATCGAGAATATCGGGGATATAAAATATAAGATATCCGCTAATTCTTTTTTCCAGTCCAATTCCTTAACTGCCGTTAAGCTGTTTAACGCAGTCGTAGAACAAGCCGCCTGCAATGGAAGTGAAAGGGTGCTGGATTTATACTGCGGTACCGGTTCAATCGCCTTTTCGATGTCCAGGCAGGCGGATAAACTCATTGGAGTGGATTCCGAAGAGGCCGCTATTGAAGATGCCAGGTTGAATTCCGAATTGAATGGAATCACCAACTGCGAGTTTTATGTGCGCGATTCGCTGGATTATCTTAACATCCTTATAGGTCAGGGTGAGCGTTTTGATGTCATCGTAGCCGACCCGCCGCGTCCGGGATTGCATCCGAAGATGATTCCCTTGTTGGGAAGGATGGCTTCTCCAAAGTTGATCTATGTATCCTGCAATCCGTCAGCGCTGGCGCGGGATTATGCGGGCTTGAAGGAAGTTGGGTTTAAACTCGAGGATGTAATATGCGTGGATATGTTTCCTCAGACTCCCCATATAGAAGCTGTAGCGCTTTTCAAATACGCTCAAAGCAATTAACTAAAGAAAGATTTTAGCATCAATCAGCTTTTAAGCCATCTTAAAGCCGGTTCCCTTCCGCGGAAGAGTTTCATGTTCCAGCCTCGGTTTCTGCATATATCCTCGAAAAACTCGAAATCAAGTTCCTGTGATAAATCTTTCGATACTATTACAGCTATTTTTACATTCCTGTTTAAATTATGGGCTTCATAGAGTTTGGGGATTTCGTATATTTCGGTTAGGGAAGCTTTATTGATCAGCTCCGAATGATCCAGCAATATCTCGAGTATATTGCGTTCATTTACCATCTCAGCAATTTTCCGGGTTTGTTCTATATAGTCATCCAGATTGTTCTCGCCCCGGCTTTTGAGCAGGATTATTCCCTCATCTTTTAAGTAATCTGCGCTCCAGGGCATTGTCCCCTCCTTCATTTATTGAACCGGTTCCTGTCAATAAATAAATTATAATTATGATTAGGCAGCATCAAGGTTTTTCGCTCGGTGAAAGACCGGAGTGGGGATCCGGTATAAATAGCTCTTAGCTCAAAGATATTTTCTGTTTATCCGGAATAGTTTGTCCTGCAAAAGCCCAACGTCCCATTCCCACTCAATAGCTAAAATATACTAAAATGGGTTCGAGTTACGCAAGGAAATTTTATAATTATAAAAATATTTCGTAATTAATATAAAAAGAACGAAAAAATAAAGCCGGGCGATTAAACCCGGCTTTTACCTTAAGTGTTTACGATAACGTTACTTAATCATTAACATTCGTTTGGTGGCGGATTTCTCACCGGAGAATAACCGGTAGAAATAGAAACCGGAGGCAAGCTCATTACCATTGCTGTCAGTACCATCCCAGTTGATAGTATGTTGACCTCTTGGGTATTGTCCATCGGCTAATACCGCGACTCTTTCGCCGAGCAGATTATAAACTTCGAGTTTGATGTTGCCCGGTTCGGGGAGCATGAAACCGATATTAGTTCCGGCGTTAAAGGGATTGGGATAGTTGTTTTGCAGTGAGAACGCGTATGGAACATTGTCATTTCTCTTATCATCGATTCCGGTTACACCGCCGACATTGGCTATCTCAAGGGATGAGTAAGAACCCCATTGGTCATCGGCATCTTTGCCTTTAACCTGGTAATAGTACAGGCCGCTGTCCCTGCTGTCAATATGATAGGTGGTGTCGGAGATATTGGAATCGAGGATTACCGAAACCTGGAAATCGTCGATGGGGAACAAGTCATCGATATACATACCTTCGCGCAGTGTGTTGGCATCGGTAATATAAAGCAATCTCAGCTTAATTTCCTGCCCTTCGTAGTCATCAAGCGGGAATATCGCTTCATCCCAGTACCTGTGTGAGCCGGTGATACCGTTTCCCCTGTTATTGCCGTTAGGGTTAGAGTTGGTAGTGATGTTGCCTTCAAGGTTTTCATAAGTTAAACCATTATTGGTTGAGACCTGTATATAGGCATAATCCCAATCTTCTTCTATGTGGTACCAGGTGAAGAAGGTAAGGTCGTCTCCCGGATTAACTGCAATGGGATTAATCAGGGTCGCGGTGAAAAACGCGCGGTTTTGATAACCGGAGTAGATGCTGTACTCGCCGTTAAACGGGCGGTAGTCGCGCAATACCCAGCCGTCGATTTCCCAGTTATCCGTGCCTTCTTCGAATCCTTCGGTAGTTCTCACATAGCCGCTTTTTTCAACTATTTCATAAGCGATTGCCGGATTAAGGGTGTCATAGTGATTCCAATAGATATCAAATCCGCTGGTGGGAACCGTCCCGATCGGGTAAATAGTCGGCGGAACCGGTGGAAATATTTTATACGGATTATCCGAAAGGTCGGAGAGGATCAATGCTAAATCAAGGTTTTCCTCGTTAATCTGGGGGATGCGGTACTGTGACGGCCAGAAACCATCGCCGCTGCCGCCGACTTCGATAACGAAACTGAGAATTTTGTCTTTTTCATCACGGTCGCCATATTGCCAATCAACGGCATCTCCATTGACCGGATAGAGAAGCTGCCACGCGGTGCCGTAAGCGTAATCGTTCACGGAAGTCATTGTATCACCCATCGCTACGAAAAGTTCAAGGTCTTCGGCGCGGGCAGTGTCATCATAGGCGTAAGCGTAAAGGCAGTATTCACCGTAGGAGTGGTAATTAAGGGCGGTTACGAATTCCCGTGAGTTGCAGAACTGGCGCATACCTTCGGTTTCCACCTCGGAGAACGCGGCGGGTCCGCGATATGTCGGGTCGTCGGGATATGGAGAAGAACCTTCGTCGTCGTAACCCCACATATAACCCCAGTTTCGATTCAGGTCGATTCCCTCGCCGTTTCGGTTTTTGCGCCACATACCGCCGCCGTTGGGATTTGTCTGACGGTTGTATTCATAGCCATCCGGATTGATCAGGGGGATGAAATAGAATTCCCTGTTATCGACGAGCTCAGTTACCAATGGATCTGAACCGTAGTTATCGCAGAGGTAACGGATAAAATAAAGATTGAAAAGCAAACTTCCCGGCTCACGGGCGTGAATAGTACCGTTAATGAATATTTCCGGTTCGGGCTCATCAACGAACGGATTGTCCGATAATTTGACCATATATATAGGACGTCCTTCGTGAGAATATGCCACCGAATCCCTTTCCGTGAGGATATGGGGGTACAATGACTGATAAAGATCGAGGGAATCATATGCCTCATCCATGGTTGGATAACCGCCCATTTCGAGGATATCGGAGTTGCGGCTCTGGTAAAACGCGGTCATATCCTCATGGATGATTGAATAGCGCAAACCATTGTTCTCAAGAGTTGTCAAATCTTTCTGGGAACCGGCAATGTCGATATAATACAGGTTCCTGTCCCGGTAGATTATATCCAGGTTAAGCCCGGCAATTTTGGCAATGTCCGCTTTGTCGGAAAGGTCGATTCGTATCTGCATCACCGCGCCGGCGGCAGAGGGGATTAACAAAGCGGTTAACACTACCAATATTGGAAGTATTTTGAAAAATTTATTCATTATACACCTCGATTAAAAAGAAGAGAGGACTACTATTACCCGAAAACGTAATATAAATCATATCCGTATAAAGTCAATCGATTTCCATTTAAATATGTTCCAATATAAAAGGGGCGGTAAGTCCGCCCCGCATTAACAATCTATATTATAAAACCTCCTATATTAGTTAATAGTAGGCATATTCTGCGCCGGATTGTCGCCTGAAGGAATCCAGTTTAATGTGAAAGGTATTTTCTTCCTGTAATTTATAGCCAGGTTTCTGAAGGGTTCCAGATCCTTGGTGGGCGGAACTTTCAGGTTTACCTGGTGCACCACGGTGAAACTGTCCGAGAAAATCTCCAGGTTCTTGTTCTGGAAGAGTTTGGGGTTGAGTTCAATGAACTCCAGAAGGGCGAGAAGACTGCTGTATTCACATTCTTCGGCTTTTCCATTATAGGCGGCCTTGAAGGTGATGCCGATATCGGGAATCGAGAATGAGAGATAACCTGCTTTATTTTCTTTCTGTTCGTTATTGCCCGGATTCGCGTAGAAGTAACACTGCATAGCCATCTCCTTTATTTGGAATTTTTTGCTTTCTCGCATTCGGGTACAATTTGAGCAATGGATGTGCCTTTGGATGTTTTTTCATTTACGGTAATCTAAAAGAATCGGCGGAGTATTATCAGCGGTTATAGAACGACCTAACTATAAGTACGATATAGCCATAGAAGCATAATATATCGGGATTTCCCTATAGGTTAATTACCATAGTTTCATATATCACTAACTATGCCGCCGGTACGAAATAACTAAATATGCAAAGAAATTCATGATATAAACTATATAAGATGAAAGTAATGTTAACTTTTTACCTTAAAATGATGAGAACGCAGTTTGATCAAATGCTAATTTACTGGAACGATTCAGGAGGTACTATAGTTAGAAATTTCAGAACAATGAAACCCATTTCGTTTATATAAGCTTTGACACCGATTTAGCCGATAATTATATTGAACACAACAGCTTTTGAAATGTAAAATACTATTGAATGAAAAATAGCTTGACAAAAACGAAAATGGGATTAAATTCAGATATACTCAACGGCAGTTTCAATACTATATTTTAAAAGAGGAAACTTATAGAGTCGAACAGTTAAAGGTTTTTTGTAGAACGAGAAAGTAAGGATAGCTTACCAACCTTTAATATTGCGACTGAATAAGTTTCTTTTTTATTCGAAGGTTTTATTCTATGAAGATTATGGATTTACTTAAACTTTCGGGATTAGCCTGCATACCGGTTATCGCCGTGTTGTTGCATGGAAATTCTATAGCCGCCGGGCAGTCCAAAAATGATGCCGTTAAAATATTGAGATCAGACGGGGGGGGAGTGAGTATTCGTTACCTGCCCGGGAAAATGGAAAAGGTGGAAGTTAAATCGGATAAACTGGGTACTACGTATGACCGGATCAGCCTGGAGGGAGGCTATTCGGTTTTCAATCCCGGAAACCCATCGCTTCCAGCAAAAAACTTTTTCATCGCCCTTCCGCCCGGATCCAATCCCACGGTAAGGGTTAGCGCGACTAAAAGCGGACAAAGATTTAGCCGCTTGAAAACCGTTGATAGAATTGATGAATCGGCATTGTCAACGACAGTAAATCGATCTGTGGATGCTTTATCGGGCTATAAGGTTGGACGTATTCGCAATCTCGATGTACTGCAGGTTACGGTATCGGCGGCGAAATATGACGCGGTCAGTAAATCGGCTGTTGGATACAACCAGATAGATATTAATGTCAGCTTTAATGCCCCGAACAATCCTAAAACGCGCCCTATGGGCGAAGACCGTTTTTCGCAAAGGATTTTCCCTCATCTTCTCTCCA
>WJIJ01000070.1 GCA_014730345.1 Candidatus Zixiibacteriota bacterium
GGAGAAGGGCTCCGAAATCCACCTTTGGGGAATTGGAGGATTCGGTCCCGCCACAGTGGAAATCCCCGGTGATGTAACCGCTTCCGCTCCATTTATTACCATTGGAACGACCTTAAAAAGTTCTAATGTACAGATAAAAAATATGGGATTCAATCCGACGCGTACCGGTTTCGTGGACCTTGTGAAACGGATGGGCGCTAATTTCAGCTTTTCCGAAAAGAGGGAGATGTCCGGTGAACCGGTTCTCGACCTGGGTGTCCGCACAGCGAGCCTTCGGGGACGACGATTAGGCGGAGCAATTGTACATAATATGATGGATGAAATACCCATTCTGGCCATATTGGCGTGCCAGTCGGAAGGTACCACTGTTATCCGCGAAGCCAACGAACTGAGAACCAAGGAAACCGACAGGCTCCGGACCACCTTCCTCAATTTAAGAAAAATGGGGGCGAAGGTCGGCGAGTTAAAAGACGGCCTTGTTATCGAGGGGAAATCCAATTTACATGGGGCTGAGATTGACTGCTTTAATGATCACCGGCTGGTGATGGCATTTACTATAGCGGCCATGATTGCCGATGGCGAAACTTTGATGAAAAATGCCGGAGGCGTCGAAAATTCATTCCCGCGTTTCTGGGATGTCATTGCCGAAATTAGCGACGGCGCCGCTTTTGATTCATAAAATTGGGTATCGGGACTTACATCAAATCGCTATTCGTTAAAAACCTTTCCCCCAAACAACTTGGCAAAAAGGGAGAGGCTGTCGCGGTTAATTTCCTGAAAAAGAAGCATTATCAGCTTGTAGAGCGAAATTATCGCATTAGCCATTACGAGTTCGACTGCATTGTCAAGGATGGCGACTATATTGTCTTCGTAGAAGTCAAAACAGGCTCTACCAATGAATTCGGAGACCCCGCCGAATGGGTAACATCATGGAAAAAGAAAAGAATGATTAACGCCGCCAGGATTTATTTGCAGAAGAAGGGCTTATATCATTCGCCAGCGAGATTCGATGTTGTAGTTATCACTTCGGATTCCACAAATTATAAAATCAGGCATATTGAAAACGCTTTTGAGCTTATGGAAAATTAAATCGGAAAATCCTTGGGGTAGATTTTCCTCATTAATTCCAGCCGGGGACGCGATAGGAGAGTATCTATTACTATTTCTACCGTATCGAGAAATTCGATGAACATCTGGGGATTCTCATTAAGATACTGCTTGTAATCGGCAAGATCCTGTTCTGTTATCCCTTCCTCATTTAAAATTTTCTCCCTTACTATTTTAAAGGAATCCGGTTTCTGGGCGTAGATTTGGTTCAAAACCCCAAGCCGGATATAAACATTGGTAATTGATGGATTATACTTGAGTTCCTCTTCATTTTCACTGGAAAAATAAATCAGCGAACCGGCAATAATGATTATTAATATTACTATAATTCCTTTTTTCATAAATCGATTTTATACCTTATTCCCTTCAAATGTCAAAGGCTATTTAGCATCAGGATCCACGGGCTCAACGAGTATGGATTTCTCATTGTAATAATGAACTTTGCCCGGAGGCCCTCCCTTTATTTTACGGACGTATTTAACCAGCGTATAAACAACCGGAACCGTCTCCGCGTTGCGTTCCTTGCTGTAGTATGCGGCAATGGAAGCCGCCCTGTTAATTATACTTATCGGAAACTCATATTTTTTATGAGGTCGTTTCAGCACCACATGTGAACCTGCCGATTGCTGGACATGAAGCCAGAGGTCGTTTTTGGACGCCCAGCCGAAGGTCAAGCGTTCATTATCCTTGCTGTCTTTACCCACAAGCGCTTTTATTCCATCGCCGAGTTCATATTCGCGATATTTGAAATCCGGCTCCTTCGCGTTTTTTAATGGTTTTTTCCCGGAAGGATGAGGTTTGCTTAAATCCGGGTACTTAGATTGGATTATATCCAGTTCTTCGAGGTTGCCGGCATTTTCTAAATCCTCATGAACTTGCTGGTCGGTTTCCAGTTTATCCTCGACCTCCGAGATACGCCTTTCAACCTGCGCCAATCCCTTGCGGGCCTTCTGACTGCGTTTGTAATATATTTCCGCGTTTTCGGAATTGGTTTTGGAGGAATCGACTTCGATAGTAATTAATGGGCTTTCCTCAAGAAAAACATCCTCAACCTCCACCATATCATTGCCCTTGGTCTTTACATCCGGATTTGTTAACAATAAATCGCCGTATTTTCGATAAAGGCTGGCATTTTCATAATCGTTCCTTGAAGTGTTAAGCTGGTCGAGTAGCTTTTTGTTTTTTTTGAGTTTCTTGCTTACGATCCCCAGCATTGACTTTCGCTTTTCAATGAACCTGTATTCGGTTTCCAGGTAAATCGCGTAGTTATCGATGGCTTCCGATGGTGATTCGAATAACCCCGCGTTTTCGGTGTTGATTTCTGTATCGAAACTTATGAAAAGCTTTTCTGGATGATTATCTTCGTATTGTAGAGCCATATACGCGTTATCCATTTCCCTGTCAAATGACCGCATAAAATGAAACAGTTTATCGATTTGCCGTTCACTAAATCCTGAAACTGCAGATTCCGGTTTCGCTCCGATTCGAATCGCAATTTCTGATGCGGTCCTCTTATCGATTCCGCGAATATTTTTTCCGATAAATTCAGCGGTATTCTGTTGGGGTTTATCCGCAATTGTTTGGGTAATAATTTCTTTATCGATTTGATAAGGCGATGGTATCGGAGGAGCCTGGGGAAGGACTAATTTATTGTTTGATATAGCTTTATTATTCAACAAAACCCAATCGGGGATGAAAGAATCCTTCTCCACTATCACAAGGTTTCCCATCTGGGGAATGAGGATTACGTATAGTACCATGGGTTTTTTATTGCCGGCAAATATATCGAAACATAAAACCCGGTCGAAATTAACGACCCGGCAACCACTTATACGGCATCCCCTTAGCGGAAACGGCACCGTTTTGAGTTCTTTCTTAGCCGGCGCCGATTTTCTGTCTGCCAGGTTTAGGCGGCATCCCTTTCCGGAAGGAACGAATAATAAAACCAGCCTGTCCGAGGGCCTTCCCACCGACAAATAGTAGCAAGCCCGTTTGGGATGTAAGAATATTTCATTTATAGACTTACCGGTAAGTTTTTGCTCAAGTTCCCGCGCAAGCAAATATAAATGTGATGGATAAAGCCACATAAGCCGCACTTTCCTATAAATCTAATTACATTGCCATTATATAAAATTAGGTTGACAAAATCCTATAAATATTTATAATTGAAAGCTTTATTGGAGGATATAACATGATCTATAGTATGACTGGTTACGGTAAGGGCCGCGTGGAGAGCAATGGTATCGGCGTTGAAGTTGAGATGAACAGCCTTAACAGCCGTTATCTGGAATTACGTTTCAAAATGCCCCAGTATCTTTCTCCATTGGAGCACCGACTGAGGTCAATAATAATCGATAAAATTCAGCGTGGGAAGGTTAGTGTCTATATTAACCTCTCATTCTCGAATGTGGACTTCAAGCCTTCGAAAATTGACTTTACGGCCGCTGAAAGTTTTTTCGATGATATTTCGGCATTAAAATTAAAACTTGGATTGCCGGGGGATATTGATATATCTACTATTTTAAATATACCGGATGTTATAGTCTCCAGCCATACAGAAGAGGAACTTGAAATAGTTTTCCTGGTTATCAGCGATGCCCTTGAAATCGCCATCGATGAGCTTCTCAAGAGCAAGAGCCGCGAGGGCGAGTTGTTAAGCACCGATATAGTTTCCAGAATACTTTTAATACGGAGTTCGCTGGATAAAATTGAGAAACTGGCTCCCGGTAATAACGAGAGACAGCTGGAAAGGCTTAAGGAAAGGCTTGGTTCCGTGCTTGGGGATATTCAGCATGATGAAAACCGTTTATTGACCGAAGCAGGTCTTCTCGCTGAAAGATACGATATTACCGAGGAAATAGTGCGGCTTCGCTCTCATTTGGATAATTTCGAGAAGGACCTGAAGAAGGGCGGTATATTGGGCAAAAGGTTGAATTTTATTGCCCAGGAAATGGGCCGGGAGACAAACACAATCGGTTCCAAGTGCAGTGATTTCGAGATATCCAGGTATGTAATCGATATTAAGGAAGAATCAGAAAAAATCAGGGAACAGATAGCCAATATTGAGTAATAATGTGATCGCGCAGGCAGGCGATTGAACAGCATTAGTATGACCGGTAAAAAAGGACTTTTAATAATTTTATCTTCGCCATCCGGTGGGGGCAAAACCAGTGTTTATATGGAACTTTTACGACGGAATAAAGAGTTTCTGTATTCAGTGTCGGCGACAACCCGGCAAAAAAGAAAGGGAGAAATCGACGGTGAATCTTATTTCTTCCTGAGCGAAGACGAGTTTTTAAAACAGGTGAAGGATAACGAGTTCGCGGAGTACGCCAGGGTTTATGATAATTATTACGGTACATATCGAAGCACTATTGAAAACGCGGTAGATTCCGGCAGGACAATACTTATGGATGTGGATACGCAGGGCGCGATAAATCTGCAAAACGAATACAATGAGGCGGTTACCATATTCCTGGTACCCCCTTCTTTAGAAATATTGGAACAAAGGTTGGAAAAAAGAGGTACAGATAATCCGGAGATTCGTAGCCGGAGGTTGGAGGAAACGTTAAAGGAAATAGCCGAAGTGCCGAATTATAAGTATGTCGTAATCAATGATCTCTTCGATCAAACAGTTTCTTCGGTGGAATCGATAATTGAAGCGGAAAGCTTGAAAACCTCCAACTACAGCGATGATTATTTTTTAAAAATGTTTTCACCATAAACTTATGCATTAATAAGGAGAGTTTAAATGAGGTTAGTTTCAAGCGATAATATCCGTAAAGTATGCAATAACAATTATGAAGCGGTGTTGATAGCCGCCCAGTACGCGCGGAAGATAAACGCCGAGAGGCTCAATGAAGCTCAATACGAAGATGCCGATGAAGAGTCTCAAACCAATTATAAATATAAAGTTACTACTCAAGCATTGTATGATCTGGTCGATGGCAAAATTAAAGTAGCCAAATCCGACTAAAAATCTATCGAGGTTTCCAAGTGGCGCAGAAAGATAAATCCCTGGTTATAGTTGAGTCGCCAACCAAGTCCAAAACCCTGAAGAAATTTCTTGGCAAAGGTTTCTCAATAGAGGCAACCCTCGGGCATATCAAGGACCTTCCCAAGAAAAAACTCGGGGTAGATATTGAAAATAATTATGAACCTGTATATGAAGTAATTCCCGGGAAAGACAAAGTTATTAATGCCCTGAAAAAAGCGGCGGGGAAAGCATCGGTTATCTATCTTGCCCCCGACCCTGACCGAGAGGGAGAAGCTATTGCCAAACATGTTGCCGAAATCCTCGACAACGGTTACGGTGATGTCCGCAGGGCGACCTTTAATGAAATTACTGAAAAAGCGGTGAAGGACGCTATCAAGAATGCTGGCAAAATTGACAAAAATAAAGTTTCTGCCCAGCAGGCGCGACGGGTTCTGGACCGTATCGTCGGTTATAAGGTTTCCCCGGTTCTCTGGAAAACCATATCCAGGAGATTATCCGCCGGACGGGTTCAATCGGTAGCCCTGCGATTGATTTGCGAGCGTGAGGATGAGATAGAAGCTTTCAAACCGGATGAATACTGGTCTATCACCGCGGATTTCAAAGCGCCAAAGGGCAATTTCAAGGCAAAACTGCACAGTATCAAGGGCAAAAAGTTTAAGCTTGGGAACCAGAAGGAGACTGATGAAACGGTTGCGGGTATTAAGGAAGAATCTTTTTCGGTTCATGATGTTAAAATAGAAACCAAATCCCGTAATCCCCAGCCTCCATTTATTACCTCAACTCTTCAGCAGGAAGCGGCGCGCAGGCTGAGATTCTCCGCGAAGCGCACCATGCGAGTCGCGCAATCATTATATGAAGGCGTTGAGATGGGCGATGCCGGTTCGGTTGGTTTGATCACCTACATGAGAACTGATTCTCTCAGGTTGTCGGGTGAAGCGCTTGCCGGAGCAAAAGGCATAATATCCGCTAATTTCGGCAAAGAATATCTCGCGCCAAAATCGAGACAGTTCAAAAATAAAAATAAAGCGCAGGACGCCCACGAGGCTATCCGGCCAACCTATTTCGACTACGACCCCGGCCAAATTAAGCAGTACCTGTCGAGAGACCAATACCGCCTCTACACGCTTATCTGGAACCGCTTTTTGGCTTCACAGATGGCTCCGGCAAAAATTCTTCAGACCCGCATAGACAGCAAGGGCGGCATCTATGTTTTCAGGGCTACCGGAAGCAGGATAAAATTCGATGGTTTCCTCAAAGTGTATGAAGACATTAAAGAAGAGAACGGTAAGGAAAACGGAAACCAGAAACTTCCGGAAGTGGAAAAGGGGGAGAGTTTAAAGCTTGTTGGCGTGGAGCCCAAACAACATTTCACCAAACCTCCACCAAGATATTCGGAAGCCTCCCTGGTAAAGGAACTGGAATCCAAAGGTATAGGCCGACCTTCCACATACGCGCAGATTATAGATACAATCCGCCAGAGAAAATACGCCGAGATAGAACAGAGAAGATTCTTGCCCACGGAATTGGGCAGAACAGTGAACAAGGTTCTTACGGAGAATTTCGACCGTATATTCAATGTCGAGTTTACCGCCGAGATGGAAAACGAACTCGATAAGGTCGAATACGGCGATTATGACTGGCGTAAGGTTATTGACGATTTTTATAATCCATTTTCGGAAAACCTGAAAGAAGTCGAAAAACGCAAAGATGAAATAAAGAAATCGACAATCAAAGCCACCGGTATCAAGTGCGACAAGTGCGGAGCCGAGATGATCGAGAAGTGGGGAAGGCACGGGAAATTCCTCGCCTGTTCGGCATATCCCGACTGCAAGAATACCATGCCCATAGAGGGCGATGATTTTAACCAGAGTACCGGTGAGAAATGCCCCGAATGCGAAGAAGGCGATCTGATAATAAAGAACGGCAGATTTGGCAAGTTTATCGCCTGTAGTAACTACCCTGAATGTAAATTTACCAAAGCTATCAGCCTTGGCGTAAAATGCCCCGAGGAGGGGTGCGAAGGCGAGCTGGTAGAGCGGCGTTCCCGTAGAGGAAAACCATTCTACTCATGTTCAAAATATCCCGACTGCAAGTACGCCATCTGGAATAAACCGGTGCCCAGGGAATGCCCCGAATGCGGTTTTGCCTTCATGGTCGAGAAATATACTAAAGCCAAGGGTAATTTCCTGCAGTGCCTTCAGTGCAAACATAAGGAATTCCCTAAGTCTGATAGTGAGGGCGAAAGCTCCGAAGAAAAAGAAGAGTACGCTAACAGCGAATAATGGTTTACCGTATCGATTCCTCTGAAAAACTGATTGAGAAGTTCGCCGGCTATCTCGAATCCCAGAAGAATTATTCAACTCATACAGTTGCCGCGTATATTTCTGATATTTACCAGTTCCATCAATATCTCGTTGCGGATACCCAAACCAGCGATAAGTTATTAGAAAACGTTAAACGTTATCATATCCGTGTATTTCTTGCCAGTATGGGCGATGCCGGTTTAAAAGAATCCTCGCTGGAGAGAAAAGCGGCGGCATTGAAGCACTTCTATAGTTATCTGCTCGAGCTGGGAGCTATCAAAACCAACCCGGTTCAAGGTTTTAAGCGGATTCGCAAGAAGCGTGAATTACCGCGGGTACTGAGCGAAACCCAGATACGAGACCTGTTCAAATCATCATTCCCCGGAAGTTTTTCCGGAAGCAGGGATAGGGCCGCCCTTGAGTTATTCTATTCCAGCGGTTTAAGGCTTTCTGAATTGATTGGACTGACTGTTGATGACTTCGATGAGTATAATTCGGTGGTCCGCGTTTCGGGAAAGGGCAGAAAAATCCGTTACGTTCCCATGGGGGAATTCGCCGTTGATGCCTTAAAAATATACTTTGAATACAGGGAGGAAGTAGTAGATAAATATAAAGACGCGGATTTGAACTACATTTTTTTAAACAAATACGCAAAACGTATATCAGCACGGAACATGCGTGAGAGGATAAAGAAATGGCTTTCAGGCGTTACCGATAATCCCGCTATCTCGCCCCACAGCCTGCGCCACAGTTTCGCCACCCACATGCTCGACAGGGGAGCTGATTTACGCGCCATCCAGGAAATGCTGGGTCATTCATCGTTGAGCGTCACCCAGAAATATACTCATGTATCTACCGCGCGAATCAGCGAGTCGTACAAGAAAGCATTTCCCCGCGCTTGATAATTTATTTGAGTTAAACATTATTATTCGGTCTTTGGCAGGCGTCCATAAGTAGCCGCCAGTTTTTTCAATTCTTCGGCTATGGCTTCGTTTAATAAGTCGGCTTTTAATCGCCACCCCCAGTTGCCGTTGGCCGTTGCCGGAAGATTGATGCGCGCTTCTCCGCCTAAACCGAGGACATCCTGCATGGGAAGTATTGCCCATTTGGCGACTGAGCTGTAAGCCAGCCGGTTGATTTCGTGGTGGATATTTTCAATGGTTACTTCTTTGCCAATATAATTACTCACGCGTTTTTTATCATCATCGCCGGCTTCGTCCTCATACCAGCCCCGGATTGTGTTATTATCGTGGGTACCGCTGTAAACAACGAAATTGGGGGTGTAATTATGAGGTAGATATGGGTGTTCGGGATCATCTTCTCCGAAAGCGAATTGCAGGATTTTCATCCCCGGCAATCCATATTCTTCAATGGCTTCGCGCACATCGTCGGTGATTGTTCCTAAATCCTCCGCTATAATAGACGCGCCATTGAATCTGTTACCGATTGCCCCAAAGAATTCTTTGTGCGGCACCGGAATCCATTCCCCGTTTATGGCTGTTGTTTCTGATGCCGGGACTTCCCAATAGGCAATCAATCCCCGGAAATGATCAATACGGATGACATCATAGAGAGTTAGCATGTGTTCAAGGCGTTGCATCCACCATTCGAAATTGGTTTCCTTTAATTTATCCCAATCGTAGACGGGATTTCCCCACAACTGCCCGGTTTCGCTGAAATAGTCAGGCGGCACCCCGGAGACGAATGTCGGTTTTTTATCCGGACCGAGTTTAAAAAGTTCCTGGTTGCTCCAGAGGTCGGCGCTTCCGTTGTTTACGTATATGGGGATATCTCCCACGATTTTAATCCCTTTCGATGCGCAATGATCTTTCAACGCATTCCATTGGGAGTAAAACAGGTATTGGAAGAATTTCTGGCGTTTTATGGGTCGGGATAGACCTTTACGGGCTTCATCAAGAGCCTGTTCTTCCCGGTCGCGAAGCTTATCGGGGAACTCATTCCAGGCGACATCGTTGTAAGTATCCTTGAGTGCTATATACAGGGCGAAATCATCGAGCCAGAAAGAATTCTCAGCGCAGAACCTCTCAAAATCCGATTGGTCATCCCATCGGTCGAACCTTTCGAATGCCCGCGAAAGCAGGTCCATTTTGAACACCGCAACCAGGTCATAATTTACTTTATCATCCTTGAAATCAGGCAGGTTTTCCAGGTCATCACCGGTGATGAATCCATCGGCAAGCATTTTATCCGGGCTTATCAGCAAAGGGCTTCCAGCAAACGCGGAACGACTGCTGTAAGGCGAATTTCCGAATACGGGGTCGGTGGGATGTAACGGCAGAACCTGCCACAGGCCCTGGCCCGCCATTTCCAGGAAATCAGCGAACCGATACGCTTCCTCGCCCATATCACCGATACCATACTTAGACGGCAGTGATGTTACCGGAAGTAATATGCCGCATACCCGTTCTTTAAGCATCTGTTTGCCCCTTCAATAACGTAACCGGGAATTTTGAAATAACACTTCCAGCAGTGATAGCCCCCGATGCTTCGATAATGTCCGTTGTGAATATATTCTCCCATCGCCCGGGAGAGTTTTCGGGAAGGATAATCGTTGTATCCTTCCAAATATCATTGCCGCAGGGCATATTATCCTTAGCAATCAAAGTGGTTAAAAAACGGGGTGCTATCGTCAGCGACCATTGGTTCTTATGCTTCCGGGCGAAAGCGACTAAGTTTTCGCTTTTCTCACCTTCTATTTCGAGGGGGATATACTCGCCCATATTGAATAATTCGGCAGAATTGTTCCTAAACTGCAGGGTCCTGTGGATTAAAAATAGTTTTATGCGGCTGTCCCCCGGATTTTGATTGAATTGTTCCAACAGGGAGGGGAGTTTTTCATTTTCTTTATTTTTAATACCGTTTAGTAATTTTTCACGGTAGTCAAAATCAACCGGCCGCCTGTTGTCGGGATCCACCATACGAAAATCCCACAGCTCTGAACCCTGATATGTGTCCGGAACACCGGGCATGGTGAATTTGATCAGCGTTTGAGAAAGCGAGTTGAAAATCCCGTAGTAGGCTATCTCTTCCTGAAAACTATAGAAATTTTCGAGGAATGCATTGTCGCTTTCCTGCCTTAAGACTTTATCGACGAAATTTTGAAATGCCCATTCATAACTGTCGTCGGGTTTGAGCCACGCGGTGTGTACTTTTGCTTCCCTTACCGCCTTCACGCAGTATTCCTTGATTCTATCCCTATAGCCGGCAAGGTCCGCGCGGTCGAAAGGCATGGTTCCTATCAAGGTCTGGTAGAACAGGTATTCGTCATTTCTGGTAGGCATAAACTTGTTTTTCGATTTTACCCGGTAGCCTCTGTTGATCTTTGCCCATTCTTTCAGTTTCGAAGACCATCTTTCGGGCATTTCCGATAATACATTGATTCGAGCCCGCATGTCCTCGCTCCGCTTGGTATCGTGGGTGGTTAATGTGTTCATCGAATGCGGGTGCCGCTTATACTTTTCCTGGCAGAAATTATGGAACTGGTCTGTTGGTATCCCAAAACTATCCGGGTCTCCGCCGACCTCATTAAGGGAAACAAGGGGATTATAAATATAAAGCGTGGTATCCTCAAAACCCTTGGCCATCAGCGGTCCGGTCAACTGCTGAAAACGTTTTATAAATTCCAACGCCTCGGTTTCCCTGCTTTTATCCCTGAGCATGGAAAATTCCAGTAAAAGGAAGTCCCGGACGAATTCCAATTCATAGGCCAAATCCGGAGTATGGGCTAAGGCCCGGTCTACAGCGTTGAGTATGTGTTTTCGGTCTATGCTGTCTATTTTATCGCTTTGAATATATGTACGGTAAACCGGGAACCAGGACATAATTTCCACCAATGCCCTCCGTAAATTGCCGAGGGCGATATCATTACCGTGACGGTTATCCGAAGAAATCCTTTTCAGCGAATGGGCAAGGTTATCTACATCGCCGGCAAGGTGCTGGTTGGCGATAAGCCGCTTCTTTTCGGCCACAAGGTCGCGGTAATCCTTGCTCTGACCGGTGAAACGGCTATAAAGCGTTTTAAAAGCGGTCTTATTTTTTCTCATGCAGAAAAGACCATTGATAAAATTCAGGGAGTCGTACCCGGTTGTTCCTTCAACCTTCCAATCCTCGGGAAGTGTTTCATCGCTTTCAAGTATTTTCTCGATTACCATATAGGTATCAGGGGCCAAATCTCTTATTCGATTTATGTAGCCCTCCGGGTCGTACAGACCATCGATGTGGTCTACCCTAATCCCATTAAGAATATTTTCATCTATCAGCTTCTTGACCATTTGATGTATGTGCCGGAAGACATCCTCGTTTTCCACCCTTGTGGAGATGAGGTTGTTGATGGTAAAAAACCGCCGGTAATTTATTTCCACATCGGCTACTTTCCAGAACGACAGTCTGAAATATTGTTCGGCGAGAATTTTATCCAGCTTGTTATATGTAATAGGATCCTCCGGATTACCATTGACGGCGGACAGGCATTTTTCGATGTATGCCTTGATATCATCGTTGCGTTCGTATAATTCCCACAGTTTCCGTTTTCCGAAAGAAATTTGGCGGTACCGCTGATCAATATTCGCTATCGGTGGTAAATTGCACAGCGTCTGGGTAATTCCTATAAAAGAAATATAGTCGGGATTGTCCCGTCCCATCTTATCCTTTAGTCCTTCGATATCGCAATTTAATATATCCTCATAGGTTTCGAGTTTCAGCGGCAGGAAAATATCATAATAACGCACCATAAAACCCTTTTCAGCATATATTATCGATATCTCTCCTTTTTCCACGGTTTCACCGTAAAATCCCCCAAGAAATGGAAGCAGCATCCTGCCCCGGGTGGATTGGTAATAATGGTCCCACTTAATATCAAAGAAGTTATAGTATTTCGAACCGGGGCCATGCTCAAGCACGTCCATAAGCCAACTGTTCTCCCGGTCGACAGCCATGTGATTCGGTACAATGTCCTGTACCCACCCTATACCTTCATCCCCGGCTTTCGAGTTAAGGCTTTTCAACCCTTCAAATCCGCCGAGTTCTTCATTTATCCGCGTTGGATCCACAACATCATAACCGTGTTCGCTGCCCGAGCACGCTTTGAACACCGGTGAAGCGTAAATATGGCTGATTCCCAAACCGCTCAAGTAGCTTACGATGCTTTCACTGGTTTTAAAATCAAATGATGGCGTAAATTGAATGCGGTATGTCGCCCTCGGTATCTTCATTCCCTGACTCCCATTTGTAACTTGGAACCGATTGCCTTGAAAAGGTATAACCATTCCTTATTTAAATCGCCGCCATTGCCTTCTATACTCTGAATTTCCGGTAATAGACGGCTGTTGATGTTATAGAAAATATTCTGAGCTTTCCATAAATTAAGGTTGAGATCAAGTTGCAGTATTCCGCTTAAGAAACGGTCTATCGCCTTTAAAAGCGAAATATCACCAATATTCTTGTTCATTTCAGTTATTAATTCGGTTATCCTGTTCTGACCGATGAACCCAAGAGTAACTTTATCCAGTTCGGCTTCCATAATTTTGGCTTGTTCTATAGCTCGTTCCATTAAATCCATGTCTATCTTTTTTTCCGAAAGGGCATTGCGTAAATCGGTATTGCAGACAAAATCGATTGTCGTTGACAGCACTCCCGGAAGCGGGATATTAGTCTCTTTCATCACCTGTATCAACGGCAAATTATATTCATACTGCTGGCGGTACACGAAATCTATCTCGTTCAACCTGGCTTCCACAAGCTCGTTTAATATCCGGCGTTTATCATCTCGGAACAGGTGCCTCAGAGAATAGCGGCTGTCTCTGTAATGTTTCTCTATCAACATGAGCACAAGGGGGATATCGCCGGTACTAAACGCCTTTTCGATGTCGTTTTCGATCAGCGAAGTATCATCATCCGCCGGCAGATCCTTTACCCCGATAACTATATTATGCTCCCCGAAATGAAGGGCGAGGTAGTGAACAAAACTTTCCTCGAGAGTTATCAATGAAGCTATCCGGGTTTTACCGTAACAAAGCGCGTGTTTACCGGTCGCGAGGTGCTTTTTATAATCATCGCTTACCTTGTAACAATAAACCGGTTCCATGTCGCTTTCAGGGTTTATCAGCGATATGGCGGCGTAATGAGCGGCAACCCTCTTTAAATCGACCTGCGCCACTTTGATATATGTATCGTAAACTTTGCCGCCATGTTCCATTATGTCGATGTTACTGGGGGCGAGGGTCAGAATCCTGGCATAACCGGTTTCGAAATCAAGACCGGTCGCCTGTCGGGTGAGTTGGAGCGCGCGGGCCGCGTATTGCAACACCTGAACCGTCTCAATCCCCGATATCTCATCGAAAAACCATGCGCAACTGGTGAACATAAGCAGGGCGTGCCTTTGCATCTCCAGCAATTTCAACGCGATGATAATTTCATCATCATCGAGTTCCCTTATCGCGTGCTTATCGAAAAAGCCTTTAGTATTACTTTCACCTCGCTTCAGAATTATATCAATATAATCTTCGCGCGCTTTCCATGGTTTTTCGAGCAGTTCGGAAGCATAAGTCTCATATACCTCGCTCAGGTTATCCCTCAGCCAGTTCATGGCATTTCTGAGAGGAGCCCTCCAGGACTGGTTCCAACCCGGACGGCCGCCGGCTTTGCACCCGCAGTCCGAACGCCACCGTTCAATACCATGGGCGCAACTCCACGAGGAGTTCTCGAATATCTCCACCTCGTATTCCGGTTCGAATTTTTCAAGATATTCACCATAAATCGTCAAATCGGCTTTTCCGCTGTTGCGGATATGCCGCAGACAATATGCGAGGGCCATATCGCCGTGATGGTGATGATGTCCATAAGTTTCCCCGTCGGTAGCGATGTGCGCCAACTGCGGCGATTCGCTGTCATAATCGAGGGTGGACAACATCCTTTCTCCGAATTGGATGCCATCAGAAAGGAGGTTATTAAATGCCACTTCCCTGGCGATGATGCCGTCATAGAAAAATAATATGATTTCTTTTCCCGAGGGTAACCTGCATAAATACGGTCTGCGCGGGTCCACGCGGGCAGGCGATACATCCGCCCAGCCGTCACTTCCGATTTTATTGATTATATGAGCCTGGTTGGGGGCGAGTATGGTAAATTTGATACCATTTTCCACCAGCAATTCAAGGGTTTCCAGGTCAACCGCGGTTTCAGCCAGCCACATTCCCTCAGGGAAGCGTCCAAATCTCTTTTCGAAATCCCTTATACCCCAGCTAATCTGGGTTTGCTTGTCCCGGCGGTTGGCGAGGGGCATGATTATATGATTGTAAACCTGCGCCAGAGCCGAGCCATGTCCGGAAAAAGCCTGCTGGCTTAAACGGTCTGCTTCGATAATCGCTTCGTAAACATCCGGTTCTTTTTCTTCCATCCATGATAGTAGCGTCGGCCCGAAGTTAAAGCTTATCAGCGAGTAGTTGTTTATAATGTCCTCGATTAAACCATCGCTATCCAGCAATCGCGCCGCGGCGTTGGGTGCGTAGCATTCGGTGGTAATGCGTTCGTTCCAATCATGAAATGGATACGCTGAACCCTGGTGTTCCACTGCCTCCAGCCATGCGTTTTCCCGTGGAGGCTGATAGAAATGGGCATGTATCGCTACATACTTATTGATCATTAAACCTCCTCGAGCAAGAGGACCGCGCTCAATGGCGCGATAGTTATACTCTGATCAGGCGTTATCTTTTCAGCCAAATCCTCCGCGGAACCATTCCATTTAACCTCCGCGGTATAGAGCAATTTCCTGCATTCCGATTCAATATCTAATTTTTCAAGTCTTTGCTTGTCGTTAGAATAATTCATAATCGCGAATACATCTCCCGCTCGGTGTTTCCTTTTTAGGCGCACAAGACGGTTGTGCTCGTCGCCATGAACCTCCAGTGCTTCTCGGTCCAGGTTGCTCAAAGCCGGCAGGTGTTTGCGATGCTTTAATAGGGTAGTATATAATTCCAGCATTTTCCTGTGTTTTCCGTCGTTCCGCAATTCCCAGTTAAGTTTAGATTTTAAAAATGTCTCCGCCGACTGAGGATCCGGCGGCTCGGTTTTCCATTTAAAATCCTCGAACTCCTTTTTTCTTCCTTCTCTAACCGCCCGGATCAAGTTTTCATCGCCGTGACTTACGAAATACAGGAATGGAGCTTCTTCGGCATATTCCTCTCCCATATATAACATCGGAATATCAGGGGCCAGCATCAACGAAACCGCCGCCAATTTCAATGCCTCGTAGGAAACCAGCGAACTTAACCGTTCGCCCATCAGCCGGTTTCCGACCTGGTCGTGTGTCTGGGTGGAAATTACGAAATTTTCCCCGGGCAAATCCCCGCCATAACTCCCGTGCATCCTTTTCCTGTATGGAGAATAACGCCAGTCGTAGACATACCCTTCTTTGAATGCCTTTACCAGGTGTTCGATTTTTCCGAAGTCTTCATAATAGCCATCTCTCTCACCGGTTAAAAGGGTATGCACCGCGTGGTGAAAATCATCCGACCACTGGCTGTCCATCCCCATTCCCCGCTCCGCAAGCGGCGTTATCACCTGCCGGTCATTCAGATTACTCTCGGCGATAAGATAATACCTTTTGCCTGTGTCCTCAAAAAGTTTGTCAACAGCTTCCGCAAGTTCCCTCAAAAAATGTTTGGCCCCGAAATCAAAAATCCCATGGATAGCATCAAGCCGAAGCCCGTCGATATGGTATTTTTCAAACCAGAACAGCGCGTTGCGGATGAAAAAATTTCTTACGCCGCCGCTATCAGCATCATCATAATTGATTGCCCATCCCCAGGGAGTTTGATACTTCTCCGTAAAATATGGAGCAAACTCATGCAGGTAGTTGCCTTCCGGGCCGAGATGATTATAAACCACATCGAGCATAACCGCGATACCGGCGCTATGGGCGGCATCAACAAGTTTTTTCAATCCTTCCGGGCCTCCATAGGAATCCTGAACCGCGAACGGATGCACTCCATCGTATCCCCAGTTACGTTTTCCGGGAAACTGGGAAACCGGCATGATGCTGATTGTATTTATCCCGAGTTCTTTTAAATCATCCAAACGAGGTATGACAGCTTCGAATGTCCCTTCCGATGTGAAAGCGCCGACGTGCAGTTCATAAATGGTCATTTCTTCGAGGGGAATGTTTTTCCAATCAACATCATTCCAGCGGTAACCTTCGTGATTCACCGTTTTACTTTGTTTATGAACTCCAAAAGGTTGGCAGTGCGATGCGGGGTCCGGCCGGGAAACTTCGCCGTTCAAACGATAGTAATACTCAATTTCCCCGGGATGTTCAGAAATACGAAGGCTCCAGTATCCAAATTCCCCTTTATTCATCGGTAAGTTTTTTTTCGCCGGATTGATGAGCTCAAGTTCTACTTTTTTTGCTTTTGGCGCCCAGACATTGAATTCTGTACTGCCATCGGGCAGGATACGGGCTCCGATTTCCTTATCGTGGGGTTTACAAGTCATGAATTAGCGAATTCCGAAGTTTAATATGTTAACCGCGCAGGGTGATCTTTCACGTGATCCAAGTTTATTATTGAAAGATTCAATATCCTTTAGTATTCATATCGGCTATAAGGACATAAAACCTCTTAGAAATCTGTATTTTCCTGATTCTTAGCCATTGCACCTCCGGCATAATCTACATTATTATTCCCACGAATTCAAAGATTATGATTACTAAGCTATTTAAATAGAGATATTTGCCTTCTTGTTCCGATTAAATCGAGTAAACGGGACCTTCCTTATACTTGCTGAGGAGAATTCATGGAACGATAGCCATATAGAATAGTTGTAATTGTTGAATCAAACGTTAATTCAGCTAATGGAGAGTAATATTATGTCCAATTTCCCTGAGCATTATGACAACCTTCTCGAACTGATGCAAAAACTTGGCAAAGGAATACCTGATGTGATGTCTGGTTTTTCCGAATTGCACAAAGCGGTTTCTAAAGATGGCGCACTGGATAAGAAGACTAAGGAGCTTATTGCGTTGAGTATCGCCATTACCGTACGTTGTAACGGTTGTATCGCTTATCATATCCATGATGCTTTGAAAGCAGGGGCGAACCGTGAAGAGATCATGGAAACTGTAGGTACCGCGATACTTATGGGCGGCGGGCCCTCTGTGGTCTATGGGACTGAAGCCCTTGAGGCCCTCGAGCAATTTGAAGAGCAGGGAGTTAGTTAGGAAGAAATTAATCCGCAATATATATCCCGGTCTATGTAATATACTTAGCTATTTGGGTTGAGACCAATAAATTGCCGATGCGTTCGGCAGTAATATTATATTTTTTCACAATTTTGTTGAGAAATATTTCACAACCACTTATATTCCCAATCCGGCTTGTATGAAGTGGATATGGCGGCTAATATGCCAGATTTATGAGGACCGATAATATGGGAATTTTCGAAAAAATGGATCAGCATGGGCATGAAGAACTTGCCTTTTGTTGTTATCCCGATGCCAACTTACGGGCGATTATAGCCTTTCATAACACCGCCCTGGGCAATGCCGTCGGGGGATGCAGGCTGTTCAACTATCCCGATGAAGAAAGCGCCCTCGATGATGCTCTTGATTTATCCCGTATTATGACTTTCCAGGCCTCAATTTCCGAAACTGACTTCGGCGGCGGGAAAATTATTATCTGGGATGATCCTGAGGATGAGGAACCTGATGAAGCTAAGTTCAGGGCGCTGGGGCGTTTCATAGAGGGTTTCAATGGCAGGCTGGTTACATATCCGGACCTCGGCACTGACAGCAGGCACATGACATTTATTTCCCGGGAAACTGAACATGTAATACTCCAGCGAGTTTCCCAGACCCAGCGGCGGGAGTCGGCGGAGATTACCGCGCAGGCGGTTTTGTGGGGTATGAAAGCATGTATCAAACAGCTTGACGGCGCTTCAACACTTGAGGGCTTAACCGTCGCAATCCAGGGTGTTGGCGATGTCGGACGCCGGGTGGCTGAATTGGTTAAAGATGATGGGGCGACCTTGATTATCAGCGACCTGCGCTATGATAACCTCAAGCGGGTTCAGGATGAGTATCCCGATACCCGTATTCTGCCTCCCGAAGAGATTGTTACTGCCGATTGTGATATTTTTTCCCCCTGTGCCATCGGACCGGTAATAAACCCGGATAATGTTGAGAAATTACGATGCCGGATAATCGCGGGGGCCGCCTATAATATAATTTCGCCGCGGAGGGAAACCGCCATGAGGCTCCACGAGAGAGGTATCCTTTATGCGCCCGATTTCGTAGTGAATGCGGGTGAGATGTTTTTAACCCAGCACGCGCTGGATATTATATCCAAAGAAGAGGTTACCGCGGCAGTGCACAAGATTTACGATATAATGGCTCAAATACTCGAGGTTTCCCGCAAAGAGGATATTCCGCCCCAGAGAGCGGCGTTTAATCTCGCTAAAGAGCGCATAAATAATGTCGCCAGGACCAAAGGAATTTACGCTGACAGGATAATATGGAGAAAAAATACAAAATCTTAACAATCAATCCCGGTTCGACATCTACCAAAGTAGCTGTGTTCGAAAACGAAAAGGAGCTGTTCGGTACATCAATCAGCCACAGCAGGCTGGAGCTTGAACGTTTCGAACGGGTTTGGGACCAGTATGAATTCCGTAAAAGACTTATAAAGGAACTCCTCGAGGAAAACAATTTCAAACCCACCGACCTTTCCGCGGTTGTCGGCAGGGGAGGATTGTTCAGGCCGGTGGTCGGCGGCACTTATGAAATTAACCAGCTGATGATTGAAGATGGACGCCGCGCCGCCCGCGGTGAACATGCCTCCAATCTCGGAGCCGTACTCGCGTTCGGCTTAGGATGGGATTTCAAACTGCCCGCTTTTATAGTAGACCCGCCATCGGTTGATGAGTTTTTCTCCGAAGCGCGCGTATCCGGTCTGAAAGATACCAAACGGGAATCGTTGTTTCACGCGTTGAATATAAAAGCGACGGCACGCCAGGCGGCCGAAAAAATCGGAAAACCATTTGAAGAATTGAACTTCGTGGTAGCTCATCTCGGGGGCGGTATCTCGGTAGCGGCTGTGCTCAAAGGGCAGGCGGTTGATTCCAATAACGCGTTGACCAGCGGCCCTTTTACCCCGGAACGCGCCGGCGATGTTTCCTCCTTTATACTATTGGATTTATGCTTCTCCGAAAAATACAACAAAAAACAGATCCAGAAACTTCTTGTCGGCAGGGGAGGACTTTCCGCGCACCTCGGTACCAATGACTGCCGGGAGGTTGAAAAACGGATTAAAGAGGGCGACGAAAACGCGAAGCGGGTTTATAACGGTATGATATACCGAATCAGCGCCGAAATCGGTTCGCGAGTAGTAGCGCTCAAAGGCAAAGTCGATGCCATTTTGCTGACCGGCGGTATGGCATATTCCGATTATGTAGTTGAAAAAATAAAGGAATGGGTCGGTTTTCTGGGTCCTATCATGGTCCTGCCCGGCCAGGATGAAATGAAAGCCCTCGCGTTGGGGGCCCTTCGAATACTCAAAGGGGAAGAAAAAGCGAAAACTTACCCGGAAACGGTCGAATAGCCAGATGTCCAGACATTCACCTGTTTTAATATTATTTGTAACTATTCTGTTCTTTTCGGTGATGACTCCCTCGTCGAATGCTGAAACCAGGGTTATGATTACCGATTTTTCCAGCGTGCGCGCTAAAATAGACGGCCTTAAAACCGCGCAGGATTTTCGCGATGAGATTTCGGCGATACCCGGATATTCAGTTCTGGCGAGAGATACATTGATTGAGATATTAAAACACAACGCCGCCCCCCTTAATCCCCTGGGGCCTTTCAGCAGGTTTTTCATTGACCAGACGATGGAATCCCGGGATATACAGGTATTCATCTGGGGAGAATTTAAAGAAGAGTATGCATATATCTATTTTACATATTGCTGTATCCGCAACGATAAACCTGAATTGTCCACAGGGGGCCGGATTCGATGGTACACCGATAAGTTTAAAAGCTTACCCGCTGACCTGCTCGACAGAGTAATATTCCCGGATAATTATGATACTCCTTACGATACGGAACTGCGTTTGATGGGGGCGTCGGGTATAAGCCAGTTCGAGGCTGACCTCTTTTACAGCTTTTCGAAAGAGTTGACCGTAACGGCCGCCGGTAAACCAGCCGCCCTCGAGCTAAGCGAGTCGGGGAATACCGCCCGGTACGATATCGATATGTTCGGTATCCCCCAATTAACCGTCAATGGAAATGTCGTCCACGAGGGCTATGTTGGAGGTTTCGGGTTTTCGCCATCGCAGTTGATGTTTATTTATAACGATTCGGTAAATAATATCTACATCGGCGACCCCCGGACCGGCGATACTAAAAGAGCGCATATCGCTTTTTATGATAACACCGAAACCACTGATAAACCGGGACCTTATTTTATTAACGACCACCAATTCGTTTGCTATGGCTCCTATGATATCGGCCAGTGGTCCATTTATAATCTTGGAATATCAAACCTGAAAGAAATGAATAAATAGCACGGAGGAAATATGGCGGAATTAAAAGAAGCTGTTATACTTTCAGCATGCCGTACCCCTATAGGCACCTTCCTCGGGAGCCTTTCGGATATACCCGCTCCCCAGTTGGGAGCCATCGTTGTTCGTGAATCGGTCAAACGCGCGGGAGTAAAGCCCGATGATGTTGACGAAGTTATTATGGGCCAGGTTGTGCAGGCCGGCGCGAAGCAGGCCCCGGCGCGGCAAGCGGCTATCCATGGCGGTATACCCGCGAAAGCCGGCGCTTTGACCATCAACAAAGTTTGCGGTTCCGGTCTTAAAGCGGTCATGCTCGCCGCCCAGGGGATCAAGCTTGGCGAGGTTGATGTTGTCGTCGCCGGCGGCATGGAATCAATGTCCCAGGTTCCCTACGTTCTCTTCGGAGCCCGCAAAGGGTTGAAATTCGGCGATAAGAAAATTGTTGACGCCATGATCTATGATGGCTTATGGGATTCATTCAATGATTTTCACATGGGTAACGCCGCTGAGTTAACCGCCCAGAAGGCGAACCTTACCCGTGAAATGCTCGATGAATACGCCGCCAATTCCCAGCAGAAAGCGGCCAAAGCTGTCGAAGACGGAAAGTTCAAAGATGAGATAGTGCCCGTTGAAATCCCCCAACGCAAGGGAGATCCGGTTGTAATCGATACCGATGAAGGACCGCGTCCGGGAACTACGGCTGAAAAACTCGCCCGGTTAAGGCCGGCATTCGTGAAAGACGGTATCGTAACCGCCGGAAACTCACCCGGTTTGAATGACGGCGCGTCGGCTGTAGTTGTGACCTCCAAAGATTTCGCCGATAAAAACAATTTGACCCCCATGGCAAAGGTGATTGATTACGCCGTAGCCGGAGTGGAACCGGTCGACCTTTTCTTCGCCCCGATTTACGCGGTGCGCAAGCTGATGGACAAGATGGGCGTGGATATCAACCATTGGGACTTGATAGAAGCCAACGAGGCTTTTGCCGCCCAATGTCTTGCCGATGGCAACGAACTCGGTTGGGACTGGGATAGAGTCAATGTTCATGGCGGCGCGATCGCGCTGGGGCACCCGATTGGAGCTTCGGGCGCTCGCGTGCTGACTACATTGATTTACGCGTTGAAGGACCGCGGCTTGAAGAAGGGCATGGCTACGCTATGCCTCGGCGGCGGCCACGCGGTAGCGATGGCCATAGAGCTGGTTTAATCGAATTATCTTAGTAGCTCTGAATGTCATTCCCGTGAAATAGCCAGAAGCTATCAAGAACGGGAATATGTTGAAACGTGGCGTCAGATGACCCGTCTGACGCCAACCCGTAGGTCGGGTTCCGATTCGCCTTGGCGAGGAGAAACCCGACATGCTTCTAATCAAACGATTTGAACAGTGCAACTCGAGAAAGCTTAAATATTTTAGAAGTGAAAACCCTCCGCAGATTCGACATAAGGGCGACATGAACGCCGAAGGCGTTAAAAAAACAATACGGAGGTAATCTGCCAAAGGCGGACAAAAACCGCCCGCCAACCTCCAATTCCGACCCGCGATTTTATAAAGGAGTCCATACCTCCCCACAATGTGAAAAAAATAACTATTTTTCCAAAATTCTATTGTGTTTAAGGCGTTTAATTCATATCTATATCTATTTGTAGATATATTCCGCGCACGCGTGTAAACGGCAGTTTCTATAGAGCTTGAGGAGTGTTTATGGATATAAAGAACGTCAGCGTAATCGGCGGGGGGACAATGGGTAATGGGATATGCCATGTCTTCTCCCAAAAGGGATTCAACGTTAATCTAATTGAAACCAAGCAGGAATTTTTGGACCGCGCCCTGGCTGTCATTTCTAAAAATATGGACAGGGAGATAAAGAAGGAAAAAATTTCCGAGGATGATAAAAAGGCCGCCCTCTCCCGCATCAACGGTTCCTTAAGTCTTGATGATGCAAAGGATTCCCAGCTTGTGGTGGAAGCGGTTTTCGAGAAAATGTCCATAAAAAAGGAGATTTTCACCAGGCTGGATTCGGTATGCCCTCCGGATACTATCCTGGCTACCAATACATCATCTTTGCCAATCACCGAGATAGCGTCATTTACCGGCCGCCCCGACAAGGTGATGGGTATGCATTTTATGAATCCTGTACCGATGATGAAACTTGTTGAGCTTATCCGTGGTTTAGCTACTATAGATGAGACTTTCGATACAATTCGAGAGCTGACTGAAAAACTGGGTAAAACTCCCGTAGCCGTAAATGATTATCCCGGTTTTGTGGCCAATCGTATCCTGATGCCCATGATAAACGAAGCGATTTTTGCTTTGCATGAAGGTGTCGCCTCCGTGGAGGATATTGATACGGTTATGAAATTAGGTATGGCGCATCCCATGGGTCCGCTGACCCTTGCCGATTTCATCGGGCTGGATGTCTGCCTTGACATAATGAACGTACTTTATGAAGGTTTTGCCGACTCGAAATACCGTCCCTGCCCCTTGCTGGTCAAGATGGTGCAGGCGGGATACCTCGGAAGGAAGACCGGCAAAGGCTTCTATAGCTACGATAAATAGGAACTAATCAAAAGACCGGAGATGGCTTATGGATTTTCGACTTTCTGAAGACAACGAATTGATACGCGATGCCGCGAGAGAATTCGCGGAAAAGCGTTTATTCCCCAATGCCGAGAAATTCGATGAGGAAGGGGATATCCCGCACGAAATCTACCAGGAGCTTGCGGAACTGGGATATTTCGGGATGATGGTTCCGGAGAAATACGGCGGTATGGAGCTTGATAATCTTACATATATCTGCGCTATGGAGGAATTTGCCCGCGGGTGCGCCGGGGCCATGATAAGCCTTTCAGTGCATAACAGCCTTGTCTGCGAAGCGATCCTGCAATACGGCACCGATGAGCAAAAAGAAAAATATCTTCCCAAATTGGCGTCCGGCGAAATTATGGGCGCTTATTGCCTTACTGAACCCAACTCGGGTACAGATGCCGGTTCGCTCAAGACCACCGCGGCGGAAAGCGGCGATAATTTCGTGTTAAACGGAACCAAGACATTTGTAACCAATGGGGGAATCGCCGGTATCTACCTTGTTTTCACCCTGACCAGCAAAGAAGCCGGAAGCAAGGGGATCTCCTGTATTATCGTAGAAAAGGATACCAAGGGAATGTCCATTGGGGCAAAAGAGAAGAAGATGGGGCTTAAGGGTTCGGATACCCGCGAGATATCATTCGATGATTGCGAGGTTCCCCAGTCCAATCTTCTCGGCGAACGTGACAAAGGATTTAAAATAGCCCTGTCGCTGTTGGCTAATGGCCGTATCGGCGTTGGTTCGCAGGCTGTCGGTATCGCCCAGGCGGCGTACGAGGAAGCCATTAAGTATTCAAAAGAACGTGAACAGTTCGGTCAGCCGATATGCAACTTCCAGGCGATTGCGTTCAAGCTTGCCGATATGAAAGTTCGTATCGACGCGTCCCGTCTGCTGGTGCACCGGGCGGCATGGTTAAAGGATAACGACATGCCTCACAGTACAGAAGCATCTGTCGCCAAGCTATATGCCACCCAATCGGCCAACTGGGTATGCAATGAAGCGGTACAGATTCATGGCGGTTACGGTTATATCAAAGAATATGCCGTCGAGCGCTATTTCCGCGATGCCCGGGTTACCGAGATTTACGAGGGAACAAGCGAAGCTCAAAAGATAGTTATTTCGAGGGCCATATTAAAATAGGAGAATCGACGTGATATTATCTGAACAACATGAAAGTTATCGCCAGAAGATTCGCGAATTCGCCCTCGCTGAGATAGAACCGCACGCCCAGAGGCTCGATGAAGAGCAGGTATTCCCCCACGAACATATCCCCAAGCTGAACGAACTCGGTTTGCTGGGAATGGTTGTGCCGGAGCAGTACGGCGGTTCTTTCACGGATACCATGAAATACGCCATAGCAGTCGAGGAGCTTTCGCGGGTTTGCGGCGCGACGGGTATTATCGTCGCCGCCCATAATTCGCTCTGTACATATCCAATTTATGCTTTCGGCACCGAAGAGCAGAAAAAGAAATATCTGCCGCCGGTTTGCGGCGGCGGAGAACTTGGCTCGTTCGGATTAACCGAACCCAATGCCGGTTCGGATGCCGCGGGTACCCAATCCAACGCTGTTAAGAACGGTGATACCTGGACTTTAAACGGCACTAAGTGCTTTATCACCAATGCCACGGTAGGCACCACATTCGTTATGACCGCGGTAACCGATAAAACCAAAGGAGCCAAGGGAATTAGCGCCTTTATTTTAAAACAGGGGACTCCCGGTTTCACTGTCGGAAAAAAGGAAAATAAGATGGGACTCCGCGGTTCGGATACCGCGTTTTTGCATTTCGATGATGTGAAGATTCCCGATGAAGACCGGCTGGGTCATGAAGGCGACGGTTTCAAGGAGTTCATGATTACCCTTGATGGCGGGCGTATTTCCATAGGGGCTCTCGCTCTTGGTTTGGGGCAGGGCGCGCTTGATTGTGTTATTGATTATATTCTAAACGAGGATAAATCCGCGGCTAACCGCCAGTATATCCAGTTCAAACTCGCGGATATTAATATGCAGTTGGAAGCCGCGCGGAATTTTGTCTATGAAGCCGCGATCGCTAAAGATACCGGTAAGAGGTTCACACGTCTCTCGGCTATGGCCAAATTGTATGCCTCCGAAGCAGGAAGGCATGCCGCCTATTGGGCTATGCAGGTTCTCGGCGATGCCGGCTATACCGAACGTTACCCGGTGGAGCGCATCTACCGCGATGTCAAACTGTGCGAAATTGGCGAAGGAACTTCCGAAGTTCAGAGGATTGTGATCTCCCGCGAGTTACTTCGCGGTACCAGTTAATTGGAATTGAGTAATTAGCTGTTCGATTTATCAGGAGAGCGTTTTGGAAATCTTTAAAGAGTTAACGGCCGAAAAACATGAACAGGTTGTTTTCTGGCTGGATAAAGTTGCTAATCTGCGGGCGATAATCGCCATACATGACACAACCCTCGGTCCCGCTATCGGGGGAGTGCGGCTTTTAAAATATGAAACTGAGGAAGACGCCATCACCGACGCTCTCCGGCTTTCCCGGGCCATGACTTATAAAGCCTCCGCTATCGGCGTAAACCAGGGAGGCGGCCAGGCGGTTATTATGGCCCCGGATGAAGAAATTGACCATGACACCCTGTGGTGGTCCTTCGGGCGTTTTGTCAACTCTCTCGGGGGCCGATTTATCGCCGGCGAGGATGTGGGTACGTCTGTCGAGGATATGGA
>WJIJ01000071.1 GCA_014730345.1 Candidatus Zixiibacteriota bacterium
GTAAACTAAACATGCCACCCGTCGTGGCGGAGAACTCGACAACAGATTTATGAAATCCCGGCAGGTGAGGACACCTGCCGGGCACAGGTTTTTCGTTGATTTTCCCTTTCGCCGTGCCCGGCGTATGTCCTCATGCGCCGGTTTGTTAGTCATTCCCGCCCGCCTGCCCAGAACATCGTGCCCGGCGTATGTCCTCATGCGCCGGGTTGCGCGTCATTTCTACCCGCTTGCGCGGAATCCAACCTATTAAAATATATCATAAAATTAATATCGATAAGGCAGAAGCGATGCACTGATGCCGGTCAAAAGGACATAATTTCCCAAATATATAATGTGGTATTGACTAGAATCGCGCCCAAATTCACAAGTAAAACGCCAGCTGTTTCACTATGTATAGTATATAATTATCGAAATAAATTCATATTTATATTTCCCTTGTGAAAATCATCACATTTTTTTGAAAAACTGCTTGACATTTGATATTTAAAAATTGTTAATATGCTCTATTGATTTGGATTTGAATTTTGCCGGATAGGTTTGCCGGCAGATTGACGGCTTTGGAGATGTTCGGAAATTACGCTTACACAGGAATCTGGCTACTCATCGGCGTTGGTTTTGTGCTGGTAACCTTCTGGTTCGCAAGCCTTATCAGGCCCCAAAGACCAAATCCCACCAAACTGGAAAATTATGAATGCGGCGAGATGCCATTGAGCGCGTCGTATCTGCAATTCAATGTTAAATACTATATTTTTGCGTTGATATTCGTCATCTTCGATGTCGAAGTCGTATTTTTATTCCCCTGGGCGGTAGTTTATAACAGCCTGGGGTTATTCGCTTTAATCGAGATGCTGGTGTTTCTGCTAATCTTAATCTTCGGGCTTGCTTACGCCTGGAAGAAGGGAGCATTGCAATGGGTATAATCAGCAAATTACCGGCATATATGGAAACCATTCCCGGCGGAGGGATTTTAACCACCACTACCGAGAAACTTCTCAACCTCTCCCGGGCGTCATCATTATGGTATATGCTTTTCGGGCTGGCATGTTGCGCTATCGAGGGTTTGATGGCTACAGGCGCGTCCCGTTATGATTTTGACAGGTTCGGGATGATTTTCCGGGCGTCGCCAAGGCAGTCGGACCTGATGATAGTTGCCGGAACTTTGACCCACAAGATGGGCAAACGGCTGAAAGTTTTATATGACCAGATGCCGGATCCCAAGTATGTAATCGCCATGGGCGGATGCGCAAACAACGGCGGGCCTTTCTATTATGATTGCTACAGTGTGATGAAGGGCGTGGACAAGATCGTTCCGGTGGATATTTACATACCCGGATGTCCTCCTCGTCCGGAATCCGTGCTTGAGGCATGTATTCAGCTTCAGGAAAAGGTAAAGAAAGAAAAAATGGGAAAATGGTCGGCTTCGACTGAATAAAGATAGAGCAGTTATAGATTGGACAGCGAAAGTTTACTAAAATACGTACAGGAAGAATATAGCGAGAGGATTATCGGCGGAGAGATGGTCAAGGGCGTGCCCGTTTTCGAGGTAAAGCCCGAGAAGTGGGTGTCTCTCTGCGGTATGCTCCGCGATGACAGCGACACCATGATGCACAGTGTATCCAACTACACCGCCGTCGATTACCGTGAAAAGCATGGTGGTTTCAAGCTGGTCATTACCATATTTTCCCATATTCTCAATCATAGATTGACTTTGGAGACATTGCTTCCGGCAAAAGATGACGAGATTCCTGAAATAGAAACGCTGGCGACCGTATGGCCGACGACTATATGGTTTGAACGGGAGCATGCCGAGTTGTTCGGAATAGAGTTTATCAATCACCCGGACCCGCGCCACCTTATGCTCGATGATGATTGGGACGAAGGTTATCCCATGCGCAGGGGATGGACAGGTACTGATTTTGTTGTAAAACCGGATAAATAGTATGTCGGTAAAACAGTTGCGAACAGAAGAGATGCTAATCAACATGGGTCCTCAGCACCCATCTACTCACGGCGTTTGTAAGCTGGTGATCAAGATGGATGGCGAAGAGGTTAAGTATATCCAGCCCCATGTCGGGTTTTTGCATCGTTCTATCGAGAAGATTGCCGAGAACCGCAACTATCCCCAGTTCGTGCCTTACACCGACCGTATCGATTACTGCGCTTCCATGAACGCCAACCATGCTTACGTGGTTGCCGCGGAGAAACTTGGCGATGTTGAAATACCGGAGAGGGCGGAATATTTGCGGGTGATAATGGCCGAGTTGAACCGTATCGCCTCTCATCTTGTATGGCTGGCGACTTTCACCATCGACCTCGGCGCGGTTACCCCGTTCCTTTACGCTTTCCGCGAGCGCGAGGATATCCTGGATCTCTTTGAAATGACCTGCGGACAGCGCTTGACCTATAATTATATGACTATCGGCGGCGTGGGTTGGGATATTCCCAAGGAATTCGAACCGAAGCTACGCCAGTTTTTGAAGATATTTCCAAGCAGGATAGATGATTACGAAGACCTGCTGACCAATAATCCCATTTTCCTGCACCGCACCAAGGGCGTTGGGGTGCTTCCGAAAGAAACCGCGTATGAATACTCGGTTTCGGGTCCGTCGCTCCGCGGCTCGGGAGTGAAATGGGATATTCGCAAGGCGGAGCCGTATTCCATATACGACAAATTCGATTTTGATATTCCTATCGGCACCGAAGGCGATGCCTGGGATAGATATAAAGTACGCCTGCAGGAACTTCGTGAGTCGGCGAAAATTGTTGAGCAGGCAATCGACGGGCTTCCGGGCGGCGATTTCAAGAAAAAAGTTCCATTGACCTGGAAGCCTCCAGAGGGGGAGGTTTTCTGCCGTATAGAAGCACCGAGGGGAGAGATGGCTTATCATATTATTTCCGATGGAACGCCCAAACCTTACAGGATGAAGATACGCACCGCGTCTTTCTGTAACCTGCAGGTGCTTCCGATAATCGGCGTTAATCACATGATTGCCGACCTGGTGGCGATTTTTGGCTCGCTGGATATTATTTTACCCGAGGTGGATCGTTAATGCTGGAGCTTAGACCGATATTTGACGCGATAGGCGAATTTCTGAACAGCATCCTTCCCGAATTCTGGGTAACGATAGTTTCAGCGTTCGGTACCGGCGCGATAATCCTCGGAGTCGCATCGGTTTTCGTGTTGTTCTTTGTCTGGTGGGAGAGAAAAGTTTCCGCGCACATGCAACAGCGCTACGGCCCGATGCGCACCGGCTGGCATGGCTGGTTGCAGACAATCGCCGATGGCGTTAAACTGTTGCAGAAAGAAGATTTAATTCCGCGCGATGCCGATAAACTGGTTTACCTTTTCGCCCCGGTGGTATGTTTCGTGGCCGCCTTCCTTGCTTATGTAACCATCCCCTTCGGCGAAGGGCTTATCGTACAGGATCTTAATATAGGAATTTTATATATAATCGCTATTACCACCTTTACCGTGGTTTCGTTGTTAATGGCCGGATGGGCGTCGCATAACAAATGGTCGCTGTTGGGCGGTATGCGAAGCGCGGCGCAGATTATCAGCTACGAAGTACCGCTATCCCTTTCGCTTATCGGCGTAATCATGATTGCCGAGACGCTTTCGATGGTCAGTATCGTTGTCCAGCAGGAGGGTTGGTTCTGGAACTGGTATGTCTTCCGCCAGCCGCTGGGATTTATCGTCTATTATATCGCGGCAACCGCCGAAGCCAACCGTACTCCGTTCGATATTCCTGAAGCGGAACAGGAACTGGTTGCAGGGTATAACGTCGAGTATTCGGGAATGAAATGGGCTATGTTCTTCTTCGCGGAATATATCAACATGCTGACTATTTCAGCTATCGCGGTAACGCTGTTTTTCGGCGGGTGGCATGCCCCGGCTCCGTTCCTTGATTTCATACCCAGCTGGATATGGTTCGTGGGCAAATGCCTGTTGTCGGTTTTTGTGCTCATGTGGTTCCGTTGGACCTATCCGCGGGTGAGGGTTGACCAGCTTATGGCTTTTGCATGGAAATTTATGTTGCCGCTGGCGTTTGTAAATATAATTTTGACCGGATTTGGGATTTACTTGTTTTAGTTATGGGTTTAGTTAAAGAAACAACAAGCGGAATTTATAATCTGCTTCTCGGTTTGTGGGTGACTTTCAAGCACCTGTTCCGTAAGCCGGTCACGTTGCAGTATCCCGATGAGCGCTGGGAAATGCCGGAGCGTTCGAGGGGTACGATTGTGCTTTTATCCGATCCCGAAACCGGCGAACTTAACTGCACCGCTTGTATGCTCTGCGCGAAGGCATGCCCGGTGGCCGCTATTACCATAGAGAGGAAGAAAGACCCGGAGACCAAGAAAAATTATCCGACATTATTTACCCTTGATACCACCGTTTGTTGCTACTGCGGTCTGTGCGAGCAGGCATGTAACTTCGATGCCATTAAACTTACCGGCAAATATGAATTCTCGGTATCTGATAAGAGTGAACTCCTCTACGAGATGGACTTCCTGCAGGAAATCGGCAGGGATGTAAAATATGTGAAGAAGAAAAAGGCCGCGAAGAAAGCAAAGAAAGCGGCTCCGAAAAAAGATACCGGCGAGAAATCCGCCGAGAAACCGGCGGCGAAGACAGCGGAAGAGAAGAAAGAAGATTCGAATGAAGAAGATAAAGCCAAGGATAAAACGTCAGGCGAACCCAAGGAGAAAGGTCCGGAGGATAAAACCGAATAGGAGATGGAGTTAGGAGTTTTTTACATATTAGCGGCGGTTATCGTTGTTTCGGGTTTGCTGGTAGTAACCCTGAAGAATATATTCCATTCGGCATTGATGTTGATTCTCTGCCTTTTCGGCGTAGCGGGAATATATATCCTGCTCCATGCCGATTTCCTGGCGGCGGTGCAGGTTCTGCTGTATGTAGGCGGCGTAACTATCCTGATGATATTCGCTATAATGGTTACCCATCAGCTAACCGGCAAGAAGATAAAGCATTACAATGAACAACCGGTTCCGGCGGGATTGATCATACTTTCATTGCTCATCCTGCTGATAGTATCGATAACCCGCACCGCGTTCGAGGTGGCTGATAAAGCCGAACCTATGCCCACAGTTGCTGTGATAGGCAGAGCTTTGATGACCGACTACGTTCTGCCTTTCGAGGTGGTTTCGGTGGTACTTTTGGTTGCTTTAATCGGGGCGATAGTAATCGCCAGAAGGGATTAAACTATGGCAACGCTGGAACATTATCTGATTCTATCCGCGATATTATTCTGCATAGGAGTCTTCGGGCTTCTCTCGCGCAGGAACGCGGTGGGAATTCTGATGTCTATCGAGTTGATGTTTAATTCCGCCAATATTAATTTCGTCGCCTTTTCCAAGTTTATCAACCCGGATATACTTACCGGGCAGATATTTTCGGTTTTCGTAATCGCCATCGCCGCCGCGGAGGCCGCCGTGGGATTGGCGATCGTGGTTCTATTATACCGCAACTTTGATATAGTTAACATTGATAAGATTAATTTCATGAAGTGGTAATTGGCTGTAGATGATTGAATATTCATACATAATCGCTTTTCTGCCCCTGCTGTCATACGCGCTGATAGTGTTCTTCTTCAGCAAAAGCAACAAGATGGCATCGGGAGTAGCCATAACGGCGGTGCTGACATCGTTTGTGCTCTCAACCATAGTACTCTTCGAAGTGCTCGCCGACCACGGCCCGCATATCTTCGAATACGAATGGATAAGCATGCCGGGATTGGAACTCCCGTTATCTATTTATATCGACCCGTTAGCCGCGGTTATGTTGATGGTGGTTACTATCGTATCCTCCTGTGTACACATCTATTCTATCGGATACATGCATGGCGACCCGCGCTTCCCAAGGTTTTTCTCGTTCCTGTCCCTGTTTACTTTTTCCATGCTGGGATTGGTAATCAGCGGTACGTTTTTCGCCACTTTCATTTTCTGGGAGCTGGTCGGCCTGACATCTTATCTGCTTATCGGTTTCTGGTTTGAGAAGAAGGTTGCCGCCGATGCCGGCAAGAAGGCGTTTATTACCACGAAGATAGGCGACCTTGGATTCCTCGCCGGATTGTTGATTCTCTATGCCGCCGCGGGGACATTGAATTATGAAGATATTTACCATCTTATAGAACACCATCAGATTCCGGTAATAATATTGAGCGCCGCCGGGATACTCCTATTCTGCGGGGCAGTCGGTAAATCAGCCCAGTTCCCGTTGCATGTATGGCTACCGGACGCGATGGAAGGTCCCACACCGGTATCGGCGTTAATACACGCGGCGACAATGGTAGCGGCGGGCGTTTACCTGACCGCGAGGATTATGTCCATAATTGTGGTCAGCGAATCGGCCGCGATTACCATTGCTTATATCGGCGGATTCACCGCGTTAATGGCGGCATCTATCGGACTTGTTCAAAATGACATCAAGCGGGTGCTGGCTTACTCGACTGTCAGCCAGCTCGGTTATATGATACTCGCCCTCGGTTGCGGGGGTTACACAGCCGGTACATTCCATCTGATGACCCACGCTTTCTTTAAAGCGTTGCTGTTCCTTGGCGCCGGTTCGGTTATCCACGCGGCTCATACTAACGATATCCAGGAGATGGGCGGTCTGGCAAAGAAAATGCCTATTACATCGAAAACATTTTTTATAGCGTCATTATCTATTGCCGGGATATTCCCATTGTCAGGTTTTTGGTCCAAGGATGAGATATTCCTGTCAATACTGGAAGAAGGACATATAGGACTTTTAATACTCGCGATTGTGGTCGCCGGCATGACCGCGTTTTACATGTTCAGGCTGTGCTTCCTGACATTCACCGGAGAACCGCGTAACAAGGAGAAATATGAGCACGCCCATGAGTCGCCCAATACCATGACCTATCCGCTGATATTTCTGGCGATACTTGCCGTATGCGCCGGCTGGGTGGGTATACCGTGGCTCCATCATGGTTATGCTTCATTTGTATATCATCATCATCCGCATCACCCCCATCCGAATTATATGCTGATGCTTATCGGTACAATAGTGGCTGTTGGCGGGATTTACCTGGCGTACCTTATGTATTACAAACGCAGTATTGACCCGGTGGCAATGGGCGCGCGTTTCAAAGGTATCTATACTTTCCTGTTCAACAAGTGGTGGTTCGATGAGCTGTACATGGGAACCGTTATAAGATTTGTATACTGGTTTATGGAAGTTCTGTACAGGTTTGACCAGGGAGTTATCGACTGGTTCGTCAACTTCGTGGGCAGGTTCGGTTTATTCAACGCCCGGTTCTGGCAGACCTTTGATGTTTATGTAATTGATGGCGCTGTCAACGGCGCCGGAATAGTTACCCGGTGGTTTGCCGGGGGACTGCGCAAGATTCAAACCGGCGCGGTGCAGAACTACGCGTTCGTTGTATTCCTTGGAGTTGTGTTGTTCATACTGTTCAGGTTTATGTAGGAAAAAAGTGATTTGAGATAGAGGAGTGTTTACCGATTATGGACTTTCCGATACTGACATACATGATATTCATACCGCTGGCTGGAATGATAGTGGTAATGCTATTGAACAAGGAGGCGCATACCCTTATCCGGTATACATCCGCGTTCTTCTCGTTCGTGGTCTTTATCCTGTCATGTATACTGGTGGCGAATTTCGACGGCTCGACGGCACAGCTTCAATTCGTGGAGAGGGCGGACTGGATACCATCGTTGGGAATAACGTATTACCTTGGAGCCGATGGTATCTCCGTGCCCATGCTGTTCTTGACCGGGATGCTGTCATTCCTGTCGATTGTGGCATCCTTCAATATTACTAATCGGGTTAAGGAGTACTTCGCTTTCTTCCTTCTGCTGGAAGTAGGTATGGTGGGCGTGTTCTGCGCGCTCGATTTCTTCCTGTTCTATATATTTTGGGAAGTCATGCTGGTACCGATGTATTTCCTCATCGGTATCTGGGGCGGTCCGCGAAAGGAGTACGCGGCGATCAAGTTCTTCCTGTACACTTTGTTCGGGTCGGTTCTGATGCTTGTCGGTATTATCGCTCTCTATTTCTACACCGATCCGCATACATTGAGCATACCGGAGCTTATCGCCAGGAACAGTATGTACGGTTACACCTTCCAGTTAATCGTGTTCGCGGCGTTCTTCATCGGGTTCGCTATCAAGGTGCCTGTATGGCCGTTCCATACATGGTTGCCCGATGCCCACGTTGAAGCGCCGACGGCAGTATCGGTTATTCTTGCCGGCGTTCTCCTGAAAATGGGTACCTACGGTTTGATGAGAATATCATACCCGATGTTCCCGGAAGCGGGAGTATACTACGCTACGCCGGTGGCTCTGTTGGGGATGATAGCGATCATCTATGGCGCTTTCGTTTCCATGGCCCAGAAAGATCTCAAAAAACTGGTGGCATATTCATCGGTCTCGCACATGGGTTATTGTATGTTGGGATTAGGAGCTTTAACCACCGCGGGATTCGCCGGATGTATGTTCCAGATGTTCAGCCATGGCGTGCTGACAGGCGCGATGTTCCTTTTGGTGGGCGTGCTCTATGACCGCGCCCACACAAGGGAAATCGCCGCCTTTGGCGGAATCGGGGCGAAGATACCACTCTACACCGGGATATTCATTCTCTTTGGAATGGGTTCGCTGGGGCTTCCGGGATTGTCCGGGTTTGTTTCCGAGTTCATGGTCTTCATCGGCGCTTTCGGCTCCGAATACATCGCTACCTGGATTGTCGTGGTCTCCATTCTCGGCGTGGTACTCACCGCGGGTTACATACTCCGAATGGTCCAGCGGGTTTTCCTGGGACCGTTTAACACCCGGTGGGAAGATTTGACCGAGATGAACGGGCGGGAGCTGTTTACAGTAATTCCTCTGGCGATATTCACTATTTTCATCGGCGTTTATCCGAAACCTTTGGTGGATATGATCACCGCCTCCCTTGATAACGTTGTCAGGATAGTAACCGGATAAGATGATATGAACGTACAGATAGACCTTTCGCTTTTATATCCGCACCTTTTCCTGCTTATATGGGCGTTATTGATCTTTGCGATAGATTTCTTTATGACCGAAGACAACAGGCCCTCCCTCGGTTATTTGAGCATAGTGGGACTAATTATAACGGCTATTCTTTCGTTCGCATCCGATAAGGGGACGACCTTCTGGGGAGCATTCCGCGCGGATACATTTTCGCTGAGCTTCAATATAATATTTATCGGTTCGGCAATACTTACGATCGCCTCTGCCATCGACTTCGTGAAGGACAGGCTCAAACATCACGGCGAGTTTTACGGGTTGATACTGTTGTCTACATTGGGGATGATGTTCCTTGCTTCATCGAGTGATTTGCTCTCTCTCTATGTATCGCTGGAACTGGCTACAATCGCCCTGTTTGTCCTTGTAGCGTTTATGAAACGCGATTTGAAATCAACCGAATCGGGATTGAAATATCTCATACTGGGAGCGGCATCATCGGCTATCCTGGTCTACGGAATCTCCCTGCTCTATGGTTTAACCGGAACCCTGACTTTCGCCGGTATCGCCGAACAATTGAATACATCATTTATGGGCGGTCCGCTGTTTATCCTGTCGATAATTTTAATTATCGCCGGGCTTTCATTCAAACTCGCGGCGGTGCCCTTCCACATGTGGTGCCCCGATGTTTACGAGGGCGCGCCGACACCGGTTACAGCATACCTGTCTGTAGCTTCCAAAGCGGCCGGCCTGGCGGCGATGATACGTATATTCTTCGAAGGACTCCATTCAAGCGCCGCTGAATGGATACCGCTTATTTTAACCATTTCCGCGCTGGCGATGGTGCTCGGCAACGTGGTCGCGGTCCGTCAGCATAATATCAAACGCCTGCTTGCCTATTCATCTATTGCCCAGATTGGGTATATACTGGTGGCATTCATAGCCGTATCCGAGCTGGCTACGACCTCCATGATTCTTTATATGATAGTGTACATGTTCGCCAATATCGGCGCTTTTATCGTGGTGATCACATTCTACAACCGTAGCGGCTCCGATGAGATAATCGCTTATGCCGGCCTTTCCAAACGCTCTCCGTTTTTGGCTATCAGCATGGTCATCTTCCTGCTGTCGCTGGTGGGGATTCCCCCCATGGCAGGATTTGTGGGTAAGTTCTACCTGTTCGCCGCGGCTATTCAGAAGGGTTATTACTGGATTGTCGTACTGGGCGTGCTGACTTCGGTAATATCGCTGTATTACTATATGATGGTCGCCTACCAGATGTATTTCAAATCCGGAGATGACAACTCCAGGATTAAGGTCAATCCCACACTCGCGGTGGCGATATTGATTGCCCTGGCGGGGACCTTGTTTATAGGTGTATACCCCGAACCGGTTCTCTCGGCGATTTCCGGGGCGTCAGTTACTTTATTTTAAATAAATTTAAAATTTTAGTATTATGACCGGCAGTGCGTTCTGCCGGTTTTTTAATGAGGGGTAGGCCTGATTTCCCTGGTAACAGCATCAAGAATATCCTGCGGCCCAATCTTGAGATAATAGCCCATCAGGATTTATTCGGTTTCCCAAATCCCGATTTTCTCACCGCGGGCAAGCTCCTCTATCTTTTTGAAGTATTCTAATTCCGCGGGAAGATACTTTTCATCCACCCGGGCATATCCCTTCTTAAGCAGGAGTTCATTGAAATTGGTGGACCAATCCCTGCTGTCCCGGCTCTCCCCATATACAATCTGTACAAAAGGATATCCGTCTTCATCATATACAATTCCAGAAGCCATATTATTAGTCGTATACGTGAAAACCTTGACAATTTTGCCTTCGAGTCGACGCTTCGTATAATCATACACTTCATAACCCAGTTTTGTTGATTTCTCCGGCGCCCTGATTCCGGTAAACCTTGCTGTAAATCCGCCTTCAAATTCCACAATGTCACCGGAGTGAACTGTTTTGACCGTAAGGGTATTAGCTCCCGCTGCATTGCATATAAACAATACCGTTAGAAAAACTACAATTGACAGATTTCTCATAACACGCTCCATTCCCTTTATTGAATAGTATTCGCTTTATTCCTCTATCTATTATACGGTTATAACACGGGTTGGTGACAAATTATTTTAAGAATTTCATGCGGTATTTATTATGGCAGGATTCAAATGCTGGTTTAATTGAAGTTTTCGCTTCCCGGGCTAATTTGATGTTAATTTCTTTCTATTGTTAACTTGACAAAAATACGCATATTATGTATTTTATTTCAGGATATTGGTAATAATGCCTTTTTCTTCCGGCCGTTTTGGCAAATTCCGTTCTTCTGGCTGTAATGCGTAATATTTACATTAACCATTGAATTGAAACAGCAATCTAAATTTCAAAATATCTAAATTATCCGATACAGCGAAAGGAGTAGAAATGCTCGCAAAGTCTAAAGGTCTGTTGGTTCTGCTATGTGTCTTGTCCCTGTCATTCTCTATGGCGCATGCGGAGAATCTTTTCGTGATTGAAAACGGCGATACCCATGTTAATGATGTCGTCGCCATCGATGGAGTTAATGTTTACGCGGTCATGGAGGCTGGTTTATTTGCCGGGATCAGCGGGGCTGGAGAAACGGCTCTTTCCAGCAAAGGATTGGCTTTCGAAGGAGTAGGTCAGAGGATGAGCGGCGAATACTACCTGTTCCAGATTGAACGGAACGCCTTAAACAGCCTTCATCCATCCGCGGCGGTCGTTTACTACGATGGCAAAGAAGCTATAGTAAATATCCAAAATGGTATTGACCTTAGCAGGAACAATAATGTTAAAGGATTAACGCGGATTTCATTCGTTCCCAAACCGATTGTTGAGAATAAAGCCGGGTACCAAAGGGGCGATATGCTTATCGATCCTGAAATTCAGCAAATTGTCGATCAGGTTACAGAAGCTCAGTTCACCAACTGGATACAGACAATGCAGGATTTCGTAACCCGTTATTCATATACAAGTTCATGCCGCGCCGCCGAACAATGGGCCGTGAACACTTTTGATTCCTACGGCTATGATACCGAATTGTGGGCGTATTCAGGAGAAGGCGGCAATACATGGTACAATGCCATCGGACGTAAAGTAGGTACCGTATATCCCGATTCGATTTATATTATTATCGGTCACCTCGACGCCATAAGCGAAGACCCATACAATGATGCCCCCGGCGCCGAGGATAACGCGTCCGGTACGGCATGCGTACTCGAAGCGGCGAGAGTTATGCAGGGCTATGATTTCGATTGTACGATCGAATTTATCTGTGTAACCGGCGAAGAGCAGGGCCTTTATGGTTCGGAAGCTTATGCCCAGTGGTGTTACAGCAACAACAGGAATATCGGCGGGGTTCTTAATTTCGATATGATTTCCTATGCCGGCGGTTACGGTTGGGATACGAACATATTTTCCGATCAAAATTTCGCCGCCGAAGTAGCCCTTGCCGATTTGCTTTCGCAAACCACCGATGAATATTCCGACGCTGTACCAGATCGCATCAATACAGATGGACCAGAATATGGAAGCGACCATTACTATTTCTCCTACTATGGCTTTCCCGCGCCGTTTTCTATTGATGCCGAATTATGGTACGCCCCGGATTGGTATCCGTGGTACCATACCACCGATGATGTAATATCGAATCTCGATCTTGATTTCGGTACCGAAGTTGTCAAAGGAGCGGTGGCATGCCTTGCTACAGTGGCGAATCTCTCCATCCCGCCGGTACTCGAATTCAACTATCCCAACGGTCTTCCGGAGTTGATAGACCCCGACGGCGGAACCACATTCCGTGTTGAAGTTACA
>WJIJ01000072.1 GCA_014730345.1 Candidatus Zixiibacteriota bacterium
TATGATAGTGAGATACAAACGATTAAGGAGAGCGTATACAATGGAGTTTTCCCTTTAAAGTATAAACGTTATAAAGATATACGGGTTGAATATTTATCTGAACACGAACAGGTATCATACAACCAACCATATTCCCCGAATGAGGATCAACGAACCGCGATAGAGACTATAATAGAAGACATCAAAACTGATAAACGTCTTAATTATTTGCTTTTCGGGGTGACCGGTTCGGGCAAGACCATTGTCTATCTCGAGATTGCTTATCGGATGCTCCGGGAAGGCAAATCAGTATTGATTCTGGTCCCGGAAATTTCACTTACTCCCATAATGGAGCGCAGGTTTATCGACGCGTTCGGCTCGACCGTAGCGGTTTTGCACAGCAGGCTTACTCCCGCGGAACGTTTCCGCAGGTGGAACGCTATACGCAATGGCCAGTGCAAAGTCGCTGTGGGCCCCCGGTCAGCGGTGTTTTTGCCTTTGCGTGACCTGGGTTTGATAGTAATCGACGAGGAGCAGGATACATCTTATAAACAGGAAAGCCCGGCACCGAGGTACAACGCCCGTGATGTGGCTATTGTCCGGGGCATGATGGAATCCGTGCCGGTTTTAATGGGTTCGGCAACGCCTATGCTGGAGAGTTTTTATAATACCCGCCGGGGGAAATACAAATTACTGGAATTGCCAAAACGGCACGAGGGAAGCAGGTTGCCGGATATACATGTTGTTGATATGGTGAGGGAACCGTCGGTAGGTTCGTCCCTCAGCGCCACGCTCGTTTCCCGGATGAATGAAACCCTCGCCGCCGGAAAACAGACGTTAATCCTGCTTAACAGGCGCGGTTATGCCCGTTACGTCCGTTGCGCCGATTGCGGGAAAATGTGGCGCTGCCCCGACTGTGATATTAATTATACATTCCATACCCAGACTAAACGGTTGATATGCCACTATTGCGGAAAATCGGAAAAACCTCCGGAAATTTGCCCTCAATGTGAAGGCAAGTCTATAAGCATGTTTGGAGCGGGCACGCAGAGGTTGGAGAATACGCTGGCGGAACTTTTCCCGGAATCGGAAATTGCCCGGATGGATATCGACAGTATAATCGGCGACAACAAGTTGGAGGAAATTATCGATGGAATGCTTGAGGGCCGGATTAATATCCTTATGGGTACCCAGATGGTTGGCAAGGGTTTCGATTTCCCCGATATTCAGCTTACCGGAATTATTTCCACTGACCTGGGATTGTCGTTTCCTGATTTTCGCGGCCGTGAATCTACATTCCGCTTATTAATGCAGGCCGCGGGCAGGGCCGGAAGGCGGGAAATACCCGGTGAGGTGATTATTCAAAGCTTCACTCCGGATGATTACGCTATCTATTATGCTTCCCAACAGGATTACGAAAGCTTCTATGAGGAAGAAATTACTAACCGCAGGAGATTAGTGTATCCGCCATTTTCAAGGATAATTTTATGTACTATAAGCGCGTCAAAACCGGAAAAAGCCCGAAAATCAGCGGCTCTTTTAAAAACAAAGCTTGAGAATTTATCCAAGCATTACCAGGGGAGATTCCTGTACATATTGGGTGAAGCGCCTGCTCCCATGTTTAAAATTCGCAAGCTATATCGTTACCAACTAATGATTAAAGTAGATTCGGTGCTGAAATTTAACGAAGTACTGCGCAGGTTCTATCCTGACGCGCCTATGGGGATTATTCCCCGGGGCGTTCGACTGGCGATTAATATAGATCCTCAGGATATGCTGTAAATCCAAAAAATATAGTAACTTACTTGACTATCGGGCGTAGTCCATATAATATTCCGGAAAATTAACTGAAATTGGAACTTACCTCTTTAAAACGGGTAAAAAAATATTTAAGCAGAAGACTATAACATTGCGGAGGACGGATGCATCAGGATATTGAGCTAATACAGCAGAAAATTACGCAAGGTTCCTCTTTTGTCCCGGAACTGGTAGGTGAAATCGGCAAAGTAATCGTCGGGCAGAAATACCTGGTAAACCGCCTGTTGATAGGCCTTTTGAGCAATGGCCATATTCTTATCGAAGGCGTTCCCGGATTGGCCAAGACATTGGCGGTTAAAACCTTATCTGATTGTATCCGCACTAATTTCCAGCGGATTCAGTTTACCCCGGACCTGTTGCCTGCCGATTTGATCGGAACCATGATTTACAATCCCCGTGAGGGCAATTTTACTGTGAAAAAGGGACCCATCTTTTCTAATGTAATCCTTGCCGATGAAATCAACCGCGCGCCGGCGAAAGTACAATCGGCATTGCTGGAATCTATGCAGGAGCGGCAGGTTACCATAGGTGAGCAAACGTACAAACTGGAAGAACCATTTTTGGTGCTTGCTACCCAAAATCCCATAGAACAGGAAGGCACTTACCCGCTTCCTGAAGCGCAGGTCGACCGTTTTATGCTGAAACTAAAAATCGACTATCCTAACTTCGAGGAAGAAATGGAGATCCAGGACCGTATGACCGTAGCGAAAGTTCCGGAAGCTACCGCGGTCATAGACCCTGAGACGATTTTCAAGGCGCGTGAGCTTGTAAATGAAATCTATATCGACCAGAAAGTTAAAGAGTATATCGTCAATATAGTATTTGCCACCCGTCAACCTAAGGAATACGGGCTGGATATCGAGGATTTGATTTCCTATGGCGCTTCGCCGCGGGCGACTATTTACTTGAATAAAGCCGCCAAGGCGAATGCCTTTTTAAATGGAAGAGGTTATGTTACCCCCGAGGATGTTAAGAGCATCGGTCTCGATGTTCTCCGTCACCGGGTGATTGTAAGTTATGAAGCCGAAGCCGAGGAAATGACCTCGGAAGACGTTGTAAGTAAAGTTTTCGACGGGGTTGAAGTTCCTTAATAGATATGCTTTCCAAAGAACTGCTAAAAAAAATACGGCGCATCGAGATAACTACGCGGAAGCAAGCCAGCGAACTGTTTTCAGGGGAATACCATAGCATTTTCAAAGGCCGCGGTATGGAGTTTTCCGAAGTGCGCGATTATCAGCCCGGAGATGATATACGAACCATCGACTGGAATGTTACCGCGCGTATGGGTTACCCGTATGTAAAGAAATTCCAGGAAGAGCGGGAGCTTTCGGTTATCCTCGCGGTGGACCTTTCAGCATCTGGAGTTTTCGGAACCTCGGAAAGGTCCAAAAATGAGCTTGCGGCTGAAGTCGGCGCTGTTTTGGCATTCACCGCGGTTAAACATAACGACAAAGTGGGGCTGTGGGTATTTACCGATAGGGTGGAAAAATTCATTCCTCCGAAAAAGGGACGCTCCCATGTTCTTCGATTGATTCGCGAAATCCTTTATTTTAAACCCGAGGGGCGTGCCACTAACATCGGTGGAGCCCTTGATCACCTTAATAGCGTGGTTAATCGGCGTAGCGTGGTATTCCTGCTTTCAGATTTCATGGATGAGAATTTCGAAAAACAGTTGGGGATTACGGGGAGACGGCATGACCTGGTGGCGATTCGCATAACCGATCCCCGCGAATTGACTTTAACCGATGTTGGGCTTATGACTGTCCGTGATGCCGAAACCGGTGAACTTGCGGAGGTTGACACGTCCTCCCGAAAAGTCAGAAACCAGTTCCAACTCAATATGACCCAAGCGAGGGCGGCGGCGGTAGATGCATTCAAAAAGATGGATATAGATTTTATCGACCTGTTTACCGGCAGTGATTATGCGGAGCCATTGGTGAGGTTTTTCAAGGAAAGAGCTAAACGCGCGCGCTGGAGGGCATAGGCAATAATGAAAAAGTTGATTCTGATATCGATATTCCTGATAATCATATTAGCGCCGATAATTGCCATAGCTGATACATTAGATGCGACCGCGCGTGTCGATTCAACCTCAGGCACCATTGGCGATATATTTCATCTCGAGGTAAACATAATCGCGGATACAAATTTAACGGTCTCTCCGCCCTCCATAGATAAAAAGGTCGGTGAATTCGAAGTTTTGGGTATCTCCGAACCGTCTATTAAAGATTCATCCGGCCTGAAAGTTTACAATCTTGGGTACCGGATAGCCGCCTATCAAACCGGAGAATTGTTTATACCATCTTTGGAGATAACTGCCCAGGATACAACCGGAGAAAAAGTAACCGCGGTTACCGATTCAATATTGGTGAATATCGCGTCTGTACTTCCTCAGCAAACTGCCGCGGAGTCATTGGCGATCAAGGATATCAAACCGATTGTGGAATATCCTTTCCCATATTGGAGATACATAATAATCATTGGAGCGGTTCTAATTATCGCCGGGCTTGTTATATTTTTGCTCAGGAAGCGAAAAGGCAAAAAGGGCGTTTTCGTAACACCGGCTAAACCTCCGGATCCGCCGTGGGTGGTCGCTTCGCGGATGCTTGAGGAACTTAAGGACGCCCGATACGCCGAGAAGGGTGAATTTAAGCTGTTTTATTTCAAGCTGTCCGAGATAGCCAAGTATTATATCGATAAACGCTTTGGCTTGCCGGCTATAGAAAGAACGACATCGGAGATTAAAATTGATTTCGATAGATACAAACCATCGGAACTCGATGATTCATTTATAGAGTTTTTAGATTACTCCGACCTGGTCAAGTTTGCTAAATATCCATCAACCCTGTCGGAGTCATCGAAGTGGTTTGATTATGTTGAAGACCTGGTGATAAGAACCAAGCCGGGACGGGAATTACAGGAAACTGACGATAGATTGGAGAAAGTTGAATAATGATATTCGAGTTCGAATCTCCATACATGTTTTTATTGCTATTAATTATCCCGCTTTACGTGTACTTGCGTATTTACCGTGAACGTAAAGCAAAACCGAGTATCACATATTCAAACGTCAAATTGTTTTCGGGCATAAAGCCCAGCGCCAAATCCCGATTAAAGGTGATTATGCCGGTACTGCATGTGCTGGCAATAGCTTTGCTGGTAATCGCCGCCGCGCGTCCGCGTTCTGGTTCGGTTACCAAAGAGATTAACACCGAGGGAATCGATATTATGCTAGCCCTCGATATTTCCTCCTCTATGAAAGCCGAGGATTTTAAGCCTCATAACCGCCTTTACGCGGCAAAGGAAGTTATCCGGGAGTTTGTATCCAATAGAACTTCAGACCGGATCGGACTTGTGGTTTTTTCCCGGCAATCGTTTACCCAGTGTCCGCTGACCATTGATTATGATGTTCTTGTCAACTACCTCGATGACGTAAAATTCGGGATGATAGAGGATGGAACCGCTATCGGATTAGCTATCGCTAACTCGGTCAACCGCCTTAAGGATTCCCGCGCGAAAAGCAAAATTGTAATACTTCTGACAGACGGCGTAAACAACTCCGGCGAAGTCGACCCGGTTACCGCCGCGAGGGCGGCGGAAGCTATCGGAATAAAGATATACACTATCGGCGCTGGCAAACCGGGAAAGGCGATGTATCCGGTGGACGACCCGGTTTATGGCAAACGCTATGTAGCTCGCGAAAACGAAATCGACGAGGAGACGCTTAAAGAAGTGGCATCGATAACAGGGGGCAAGTATTTCCGGGCAAAAGACACCGGCGGGTTGCAACAGATTTACCGCGAAATCGGTGAGATGGAAAAAACAAAGGTTGAGGTCAAGGAGTACACTATGTACTCCGAACTGTACCACTATTTCCTCGCGGCAGGTTTAATGGTATTACTGGCGGAAATATTAATGGCAAGGACCGTGTTCAGGAGGACGCCCTGATGAAATTTTCGAATCAGCTCTTCCTCTACGGATTATTGATAATACCGGTCCTCTGGTTACTCCTTAATATAACCGGTTCTTTGCAGGAAAGAAAAATTAAGGTATTTTCGGATAACCGTTTATTCAAGAGGCTTGCTTCCGGTGTTAATTATTTCGGCAGGAGGATAAAATGGATACTCATGGTACTGGCTATCGCATTGATGATAGTGGCGCTGGCTGGACCCCAGCTTGGAAGTCATACTATTATGGTAAAGCGTGAGGGTATCGATATTATGATAGCCGTGGATACATCGGTCTCGATGCTTGCCGAAGACGGCGGACGGCCGCCCAACAGGCTGACCCGGGCCAAGTTCGAGATAGCGTCGTTGATAGATGAAAAACTTCAGGGTGACCGGGTCGGCGTGGTTGCATTCGCCGGGGATGCTTTCGTGCAGTGCCCATTGACTATTGATTATTCGGCGGCGAAACTATTCCTCGATATAATGGATACCGATTTGATCCCGGTGCACGGAACGAACCTGGAGAGAGCAATCGAAGTGTCAGCGTCGGCGTTCAAGGATACTGAGAAAAAACACAAGGTTATGATAATTATAACCGATGGCGAAGGGCATGAAGGCGAGCCGGTAAACGCCGCTGAAAAAGCGGCCGAGCAGGGGATAGTGATTTACACCATTGGCGTCGGCAGTGCCGAGGGAGAACCAATCCCCATGCGCGGCCCGGCCGGAAACCTTGTTGGCTATAAAAAGGATTCGCAGGGAAATATAGTTATGAGTACTCTCGATGACAGCATTTTGCGGAAAATAGCCGAAGCCTCTAACGGGAAGTATTTCCATGCCACAGCTGGCGGAAATGAGTTGGATAAGATATATAATGAAATTTCGGGTATGGATAAAAAGGAATTCGAAGGGAAATTGATGACCATCTATGAAGAACGTTTCCAGTATCCGCTAATTGCCGGGATTATCTTGCTGGCAATGGAGATGATTGTGCCCGAAAGGAGGAAGCGTAATGAAAGTATTTAGATTATTATTAATGTTCTCTATAATTTCCATTCTTACAGCCGCAACGGTAAACGCCGATGGCCGGGATGGCGATAAATATTATATAGAGGGTAAGTACGCCGATGCCGCGGAGGAGTATAAACAAACCGCTATTGAAAATCCTGAGGATGTCCGCGCGGTTTACAACCTCGGCAATTCGGAATACAAACTGGGAGCCTATCAGGACGCGGTTAAGCACTATTCCCGGGCAGGAACCGGACCCGATGATAATGTTAAAGAAAGAAGTTTTTATAATATCGGCAACTCCCTGTTCCAGGCTCAACAGTTCAAGGAAGCCGCGGCGGCCTACGCGAACGCGCTGAAGGTAAACCCGGATGATTTGGACGCCAAACATAATCTCGAACTCGCTTTAAAACGTTTGGAACAACAACAGCAACAACAGCAGCAACAAAATCAAGACCAGCAGGATAAACAAGACCAGCAACAGCAGCAGCAACAGCAAAACCAAAATCAGCAGGACCAGCAACAAAAGCAACAAGAGCAACAACAGAATCAAAATGAACAAAATCAACAACAACAGGAGCAACAACAACAGGAACAACAACAACAGCAAAGCGACAAACAAGAGCAGGAACAGCGGCAACAGCAAAAGCAGGATGAAAAACAACAGATGAGCAAGGAAGACGCATTGCGGATATTAAATGCCCTGCAGGATGATGAAAAGGAAGTTCAAAAACAACTGCAAAGGTACATGGGCAAAGCGCGGAAATCATCGAAGGATTGGTGATATGTATGATTAAACGGTTACCGATATTAGCAATTATAATCTTCATTTTAGCGCCGGCATTATTCGCCCAGGATGTTGATATACGGGCGACCGTCGATAAAACCGAGGTCGGATTAGATGAACAGATTAACCTGTCGCTAAGTATAACCGCCGATTCACGGGCCATACCGGACCCTAAAGTTCCCGAGATCAGAGGTTTCGAGATTTATTCATCGGGAAGCTCGCAGAGTTTTAATTTCATAAATGGCCAGGTATCATCATCGGTGACCCATAATTATGTATTGATACCCACCCGTCCGGGGAAATATACGATACCGCCGTTCACTGTGCGGGTAAAAGCCAAAGAATACCAATCCCGGGCAATAAATGTTACCGTGCTGAAATCAAGTACACGTTCCACTAAACCTCCGGCATCAAACAGCCGCGGAAACCAGATCACAGGTGCCGGTAAGGATGCTGAAAAGATTTTCATAACCGCCTCGGTGGATAAGAAAACTGCGTATGTGAACGAGCAGGTTACCCTGACATTCAAGTTCTACCAGGCGATTCGGCTGTTGGGGAGCCCTGAATTGACCCGTCCGAGTTTCAGCGGTTTCTGGGTGGAGGATTTACCGCCGCAGAAGACATATTACGAAAATGTCAACGGAGTGCGTTATTATGTAACCGAGATTAAATCGGCATTATTCCCCACGTCCCCGGGGGAAAAGGTAATCGAACCTTTCAAGGTTACGGTTATGCCCGATGATTTTACTTCGTTTTTCGGCAGGGATCCATTCGACATGTTCGGGGACAACTTTTTCGGCAGAAGGCGCTCCGAACCGAAAATTCTTACCACGGACCAGGTTAAGCTTAATATCAAACCATTGCCATTAGAAGGAAAACCATCCGGATATACCGGCGCGGTTGGGCAGTTTTCGATGCAGGCTATGCCAGATATCGTGGAAACTGAAGCTAATCAACCTATAAATTTCACGGTAAGGATATCCGGCACTGGCAATATCAAGGCTATCGAAAGACCGCAATTGAAGGTACCGCCTGAATTCCGTTCGTACCCTTCGAATTCTTCGGAAAATATCAGCAAGGAAGGTTATAAACTTTCGGGTACAAGGACCTTCGAGGAAGTATTAATTCCTAAATCGCCGGGTTCTTTCGACCTTCCCGCCGTGGAATTTTCATATTTCGATCCCCGAAAAGAAAAGTATGTTACCCTGAAATCGGAGATTTATTCCTTCAAAGTAAATCCTTCCGAGGGCAATGGCGCTGGCGCCGGAATGCCGGTCGCGGTGCAGGATATCGGCAGTTCGATTAAAGACCTTCGCTACTTGAAGACTGAGATTACGGGTCAGCAGACCAGGATGGCGCTATACTCCAGCCCCGTATTCTGGGCGCTGCAGGTTGTTCCATTGTTGGCAATTATCGGGGTGTTGGCGGTACGCAAACATCGGGATAAACTTGAAGATGATGCCGCTTACGCCCGCAGGGTGCGCGCGAAATCCATAAGCAAAAGGGTGTTGAAAGAAGCCGACTCGAGTTTGCGAAAAGGCGATAAGATCAAGTTTTATTCGGCGGTCAGCAGGGCATTGACCGGCTATTTAGCTGATAAACTGGCATTATCAGCGGCGGGTCTGACAACTGATATGATGCACCTTCATCTCAAGGACAAAGTTTCCGGCAAACAACTTGATGAAATACTCAATGTCCTGCGGCTGTGTGATTTCCATCGTTTCGCGTCTGTTTCCGAATCTAATGGACAGGAACGAGAGTTCTTGAACCGGGTCGAAAAGCTTATAATGGAACTGGAGAAATCGCTATGATTATGGGCAGGATGACAGCATCGAAAATTATAATAATCCTGCTGGCGCTGTTTTGGTTTTCCTCGGCGGGAAATGCCCAGACTTTCGAGGAAGATTTCAGGCAGGGGATAGAATACTATAACGAAGGCGATTATATTGGGGCTATCGAGGTGTTCTCTGATTTGGTGGACAGGGGATACCGGCGTTCTGAGCTTTATTATAACCTCGGGTGCGCCTATTTTAAATCGGGTACCCTCGGTAAGGCAATCTTGAATTTTAACCGCGCTTTGGAGCTTGATCCGTCAGACGAGGACGCGCGTATCAACCTCCAATATGCCCGCAGTTTCACAATCGATAAAATCGAAGAACTGGACAGAAGTTTTATATGGGAAATTTATGAGGGTATTATCAACCTGCTGAATATTAACACCGGTTTGATTATCAATGCTCTTATACTTTGGCTCTTCGCGTTGATTGTTATCGCTATAATATGGTTTAAATGGCGGAATAAATTTGCCTGGTATGTTTTTTCAATAACGCTGTTATTATTGATAACTGCCTCGGCCATTAGCGCTTACAGGATTAATAATGAAATGAATACCCGCAACGGGGTTTTGATCGTCAAACAGGCTGATGTGCGCACCGGTCCCGGAGATGACTTTTCCCTGCAATTTACCGCCCATGAAGGTTTGGAATTCGAAATTGAAAGCGAACGCGAGGGGTATTGGCGAATCCAGTTGAAAAATGGCCTTAAGGGATGGGTCGAACAGGACGCCGTAGGGGTTATTTAATAATCTCGAAATTAGTTGACATTGCATATCGTTGGGGTCATATTGATAAGTTTCATGGTTAACAGGATGTTATGGAATACAAGCGATACATACCCGTTTTAGTAGGAATTGTGCTCCTCGTAGTCTGCTTCTATGACTATGATTTAAATCGTGTTCGGGAGATTTTCAGCAGTGTAAATTATTATATCCTCATTCCGGCTTTCATTTTCGAACTGGTCAATCTTTTCGTACGGAGCCAGAGATTGAAGATAATTTTGAACCCGATCAAGAAAATCAGCGACAGATCGATATTTTCATATTACTCCATCGGGACTTTCGCCAATGTCGCCCTTCCCGCGCTTTCCGGGCAGGTGGTGCGTATGTTTCTCTTCGCCAGGAAATATAAAATAAGCAAAACGGCATTCGCCACCGGGGCTATGCTGGAAGTCCTTTTCGACGGTCTTTGCCTGTTCGGATTGATGGTGGGGATATCGTTTATCGTTAAATTCCCGGAATGGATGTTTGGCTGGCGCGTGGGATTGGGTATTGCCGTTATGACCCTCGCGCTATTATTAGTTTATATTACTTACAGGCGTTCGGCGGTCGTGCATTTCACCAGCAGGTTCACCCAGAAGCTTCCACAGTCCTTTAATCGCAAATTGGCGCGTTCCTATAATTCTTTCACCCGCGCATTGCGGATGTTGAAAAGCTATAAGGATATTTTTAAAGTATCATTCCTCTCCATGCTGTCATGGGCGATTCATGGAGTGATTATATACATGATGTTCCGGGCGGTAGGATTTACACTCGGACCGTGGGCGGCGTACTTCCTGCTGGTGGTCAACAGCCTTGCCATTATGATCGTGGTTACCCCCGGAAATGTGGGTACTTTCAATCTTGCGTGCGCGCTGGCCCTGTCATTGTTCGGTATAAACAAAACAGATGCCATAAGCTTTTCGATATTGCTGTATGTCGTAAATTTCCTGCCGCTGATAATCGCCGGATTAATATTTACCATACGCGAGGGAGTGTCAATTATGGGCTTGAAAGATACAGCCGCTCCTTCGTAATACATTATGCCTGATTCAATAATTGAGCTGAGAAACGTATCCGGAAAGAAATTAAGAAACATAAATCTTCCCATATTCCGCGAAGAAAAAGTTGTTATACTTGGTCCATCCGGTTCTGGTAAATCCACGCTCTTGCGCTATATCAATCTTTTGGAGGAACCAGAAAGCGGTGAAGTCATCTTCGATGGCAAACCAGCCGGAGATTATTATTACCCTGATATAAGAAAAAGAGCTGTGTTGCTTCCTCAATTGCCGGTTGTGGTTGATGGCACGGTCGTGGATAATCTTAAATGGACCCATAGTTTTGGTTCGGAACCGGATTGCGGCGATGACTTTAAGGCATGCCTTGATGTGGTTGGAATCGCTCATCTCGCTTCCAGTCCTGCCAGCCAGCTTTCCGGAGGGGAAAAACAACGGCTTAACCTCGCCATGGGTTTCTCGTTGAATCCGCAGGTTATGCTTCTCGATGAGCCTACTTCCGCGCTGGATCCTGCATCATCGCGCGCGGTGCACTCTGCAATCAATCGCATGGCGCGGAAGGGAGTTGGTTTCGTAATCGTTACCCATAGTTATAATGAAGCCCTGCTTCTTGCGGATAAGGTGGGAATTATAATCGATGGGCAATTGAAACAGCTCGGATTGAAAGACGATGTTCTGAACAATCCGGTCAACGGGGTAAGAGAATTCCTCGAATCTCATAAGGATAATAATGGTAGTGGAAGTTCTTAAAGGATTAATCCCGGTTTTCGCTTCGTTGTCCCTGGTAGTAATCGCGGGGATTATTCACCGGTTTTTAAAACTGGGGATTCAAACCGAGTTAATAGTCAATACCCTGCGGGCATTCGGACAGCTTTTAGCTATTGGTTACCTGCTTGAATATATTTTCAATATTGAAAACATTTTTCTCTTTCTTCTCGTAATACTGGTTATGGCTGTAATCGGAGGGAATACGGCAAAATCCCGCGCGCCGCTTGTCCCCAGGGTCTTTATATATTCAACCCTCTCAATATTGTGCGGCACTTACTTCACCCTGGGTCTTATGGTGGCTGTCGGGGTGATAAACACTGACCCTCAATATATCATCCCGCTGGGTGGTATGCTGGTGGGGACATCCATGAATGGAATCTCCCTGGCCCTTGAAAGACTCTACCGTGAACTAACCAGTAACAGGGACAGGATAGAACTCGCCTTAAGTTTCGGCGCTAAATCAACCGCCGCTTCGGGAGGATTAGCGAGACAATCAATTAAAGCGGGGTTAATCCCGACATTGAATTTTATGAAAGTTATCGGGCTTGTCCAGCTCCCGGGAGCTATGACCGGTATGATTCTCGCCGGAGCCTCCCCGATAGAAGCCGTCAAAATCCAGATTATTGTCGTTTATATGATAATATCCGGGGTATCCATCAGCGTGCCCATAGCAGTTGCCCTGGCAAGAAACAAATTTTTTAATAAACGTCACCAGTTGCTCTTGAATTTAGAATAACATCAACCGTACCCTTCAATTCGAGTAATGCCTATGAAAACCAATATTAATACCCTGTTATCAATAACGGTTATAATTGCCGCGTTTACGATTATAAACTGCGGAAACCCCAACGATGGAGGGCAAAGTATCGTAACCAAAGCATACGACAATGGTTTGACGGTTATTGTCAAGGAAGACCACAAAGCTCCTCTCTTCGCTATGGATACCTGGGTGATGACCGGATATTTCAATGAACATGATTCCATAGTGGGAATATCTCACCTGCTGGAGCACATGTTCTTCAAAGGTACCGAAAAACGCGCCGTCGGCCAGCTACGTATTGATACCAAGTCTCTGGGGGCGAGGTTTAATGCCGGCACAAGCTATGAACATACTCACTATTACACGGTCGCGCCCTCGAACCGCCTTATGGAATCTCTGGAGATTCAATCAGACGCCCTGCGAAACTCTTCTTTCGATTCCGCCGAACTCGAAAAGGAAGCCATGGTGGTAATACAGGAGGTTAAACGTAAATACGATAATCCCGAACGATATGGCTATGAAATGATGTTCGACTTGATGTTTGATACTCACCGCATGGGAAGGTGGCGGATGGGAACACCGGAAGAGGTTGCGGCTTTTACCCGGGATGAACTCCTCGATTATTACCATAAGCATTACACGCCGGATAATACAATTATTGCGGTTGTTGGCGATGTTAACGCGGAAGAAGTTTTCGCGGGTATCGAAAAATATTACGGTGATTGGCATCCGGATAGCGCGGTTATTGATTTTTCGAATCCCGAACCGGAGCAGGAGGGGCTTCGGCGAAGGATTATGTACAGCGACTTGAAACAGCCTTATATTTTCATGGGATATAAGACTCCCGGTTTTCTCGAAAAAGAAGCCGCGGTTTTTGATGTGCTCTCATTCATCCTCGCCACCGGTAAAGAATCGCGCTTATATCGCAGGTTGATTGATGAACTGCACCTTGCCGGTTATGTGGAATGTGAACAGTATTCCTTGAAAGACCATGGAGTATTTCACATCGAAGTGCATGCTGTTAATGATGAGATTACGCGGATTGAACGAGAGGTTATATCGGAGTTGAGGTCGATAATGGATTATGGCGTTACCGAATATGAAATGCAACGGGCCATTAATAACCTCCAGAGCAAATACCTTTTCGGCAGGGAAAAGGCGGCGAATATGGCTGAAGTATTGGCTATGTTCGAACAATATGGCGGTTACGGATATGCCGATGAATACTTGCGTATAATAGGCAATGTTACAATCGCCGACTTAAAACAGGCAGTGTCCAAATATCTGCCGGTTTCGAAATGCAGTATTATCGAATATATGCCGAAAGTAATGAAACGCGAGGAGATTGAACCCGAAGTATATTCGGCATTGCTTACTGAAAAAATCGAAGCCCAACCGCCGGAAGTAGAAGAACACGGAAGTCAACTCGCGTCGCTTCGGGAATACACAGATAGAGAAGATTTACCCGCCGTTTCTTACACGCTCCCGAATGGAATAACAATAGTGGTTAAAGAGAACCATTCTTTACCTTTGGTTAATCTAAGAGCCGGTATTAAAGGCGGCCGCTACTATGAGAATGAAGGAAACTGCGGTATAACCCGCCTTACCGCTAATTGCATGATAAACGGCTCGCAAAAATATCCCGGTGATATTCTAAGCGGAATGATCGAAAGCGCCGGAGGTTCATTAAGCTCGTTCGCTGAACCCGATTATTTTGGGTTTAGCCTGAGTATACCCTCGAGGTATTTTGTATCTTCGCTGGATGTGGTCGCCGAGTTGATCATGAATCCTGAATTCGATGAAGATAAGTTCGAAAGCGAACAGGTCAAACAACTTGCCGGAATAGAAAAGAACAAGGACAGCATGAGGTCATACCCGCTCGATTTGATGTACGCCGCGCTTTATCCAGACCATCCCTACGGTCTGCCTGAATATGGAACTGAAAGCGCTGTTTCAGGAATCTATAGAGAGGATATGGAAAAATGGTATAGTGATTTCAAGATGGGCAAAAATATTTTCATTGTCATCGCCGGTGATGTAGACCGCGAGGAAATTAAGCGGAAAGTTGAAGAGTTGATGGGAGGCATAAAACAGCAACGCGAAACCTCCTTGCCCGGCATCGCGCCGCCGCCTTCCCCGGGTTCCGCAAAAATAGTTAAAAGGGATAAATCCCAATCCGCTCAGTCTATCGGTTTCCGGACCTGTGAACGCGGTTCGGATGATTACTACCCTCTAAAAATACTGCAGAATATAGCATCGGGTATGGGAGGACGTTTGTTCGTTGAACTCCGGGATAAACGCTCGTTGGCTTATACGGTTTATGGTTATAATACATCGTTTGAAAATTCCGGCGCGTTTGTCTGTTATATAGCCACTAATCCTGGGAATGAATTTACCGCCAGAAAAGGCCTGCTAAGAGAGCTATACCGTTTCAAAGATGAATACGTCGGCGATAAGGAATTGGAAATTGCTAAAGCTTATCTCAGTGGACGGTATGCCGAAGCGCTCGAAACCAACAGCGGCCAGGCTTATCAGTATCTGGCTCAGGCAATCATCGGGAATGGGATGGGCGAGGTTAACGCCTATCCGGTTAAAGCGGCGACGGTTGATAAAAAGGCTATTATGGAAGTAGCCAAAAAATACTTTGAAGACGACGCAATGGCTTATGGTGTTGTGAGAGGGAAGTAACAAACTTTGAGAACCGGTCTTGTTTGCCATAGCAGATACAAGGAACACGATGCGGGTTTCGGACATCCCGAGCGGGCGGAACGTTTAGAAACCCTCGATAGGCTTTTTGAGGAAGAACCATGGAATGAAAAACTTGTCCGGGTATTACCCGAACCAGCGGAATTCCGGTGGATAGAATTGGCGCATTCCCGGGAATATATTGAATTAATAGAACACAAGTGTTCCCGGATTGTAGGCACCGCCTACATAGATCCCGATACCGGCGTATGTTCGAAATCCCTCGAGATTGCCAAGCTTGCCGCGGGAGGGGTGTTAACAGCCATTGACGAAGTAATGGATGGCGGTATTGATAACTGCTTTTGCGCCGTGCGACCGCCCGGCCATCACGCCGGTATCGATTATTCAAAGGGCTTTTGCCTGATTAATAATATTGCTGTGGGAGCTAAATATCTCAGGGAAAAACATAATATCGACAGGGTAGCTATTGTTGATTGGGATGTTCATCACGGCAACGGTACCCAGGAAATATTTTACGATGACCCCCGGCTTCTTTACATCAGCTTGCACCAGTACCCGTTCTATCCCGGAACCGGCGCCGCGGATGATACCGGTTTAGGCGCCGGAGAGGGATATACCTTGAATATTCCGATGCCTGCCGCGAGTACCAACGACGATTGGCTGGAAGCTTTCGAGAAAATTATTGTCCCCAGCCTGGATGACTATAAACCCGGGTTTATCTTGATTTCCGCCGGTTTCGACGGCCACCGAGAGGACCCGCTTGCCTTTATGGGATTGACCGAAGATGTTTATTTTTACTTTACGGACATTCTAAAGGAGATCGCCGCGAAATATTCCAATGACAGGATTGTTTCGGTTTTGGAAGGAGGTTATAATCTAACTGCTTTAAAAGTTTCTGTCGAAAATCACTTGAAAGGTTTGATAAAGTAGTTTACATAATCACTATGACAACGCGAAACCTGATAGTAGTATCCCTGCTAATCATATTAACCGTTCTTAATATCGCTTCTTCCGCCCGCGGTGCGAAGTACACGCTTAAGGCTAATTATATTTATGACGCCCGGAAACTGAACTGTAGTGAGAATATACTTTATATTAATGAAACTGCTGTTCAGCAGAATACGATATTCATAAGGTTCTACCAGAGATTTCAATACCAAACCGCTCCCCTTAACGATAGTTTATCTTCCAGTGATTCAATTATAATCAATAATCATGGTATCTCGATAAAGAAAAGTTTATGCAATGGTCTTAAATGCGAAATTATACCGGTGGCCGACAGTACTATCGGTTCGTTAACTTTGCAAAATCCCTGCGCACCAGGAGATTCGGTGTTAATAGCTATCGATTATTCGATTGCGCTTCCGCCCTTGAACGGCCGGCTGGGATATTTTTCTACCGGAGCCTTGTTTTCATATTGGTATCCCCAGTTATGTCCTGTCAGTAATAATAAATGGTTCGTGCGTCCTTACATTGGATTCGCGGATTTCTTTAACAACTACGCCGATTATGACATAGAGATAACAATACCGGCTCTGTATAAAATTGCCGCGTCAGGTATACCTTCAAGTGAATATATATCGGATTCGGTCGGCGTCTACACCTATAACGTATATGCAATCCCTCAATTCGCTTTTGCCATCGGTGATTACAATTTGAAAGAATTCCAGTTTCAGGGAATCGATGTAAAATACTACTATCTCGACTCGGTGGATGATTTGCAGATATTCGAGCATTGTTCCAGCGCGTCGATTGAATTCCTTACAAAGAATTTAGGCTATTACCTGTTTCCGGCATTAAATATTGTTCATATTCCCAGAAAAGGGGCCGAATTGTCATTCCCGATGTTCATCGCTCAGGACCTGTACCGCGCTTATCCGGGTAAGCTTAGAAATATCGAACACAGTTTGGTGAGGAATATAGCCAGGCAATATTTTCCGAATGCGGCCATGAACGACCAGTATGCCGAAGGGTGGCTGGATGAGGGAATCAATAACTATATCACGGGAAAGATAGAGGAAAAAATCGGTAATTATGCCCTGATTGACGTTGGTTCAATTGAGATGCGTTCAGAACATATTCACAGGCTGGCGAGTTATAGCCTTCCTTCCGGGGGGAAAACGGTATGGCCTGCTGATAAATTTACCAACCGCAACAGTTACTGGGATTACATTTATAGAAAGTCGTCCATGTTTTTCAATGCCGTAGAATCTGTAATAGGTGAAGAGCAGTTGCTGAAAATAATAGGGGAGTATTATAAGTCAAACAGTTTCGGCTACCCGGATACTGATTCTCTCATAATGAGAGTTAAAACTTCCGTGGATTCTTCGGGATATGACGGTGCCAGGTTAATTGATTATTACTTGCACGAAGATACTTACTGTGATTATTCGATTGAAGATGTTAGCGTGAACGCGAATGAAGTTGACAGCGGCGTTTATTCATATCATACCGAGGTGAAAGTTAAACGCGACGGGACAGCATGGTTGCCCGTGAATATGATGGTTACTTTCAAAGATGATTCTAAGCAAAAGTTTATATTAAACTCACCTGAAGTATTCCAGCGGTATGAGTTTATGTCTGATTCGTACCCGGTTTTGCTCGAGATAGACGCCGAAGGCATAAATCTACTCGATAACAATATAATGGATAATTCTTACAAACCTCAAGGAGTTGCCAGGGCAAGGTCCATTTTTCAAAGCACAGGTTTGTTTTATCTCGAGAGCCTTATAAGTTTAATTACCGGATTTTAGCATGAAAAAAATCCTGTTGCAAGTATATGATTCTATTCATCCCAACCGTGACTTAGCTTTGTTTCTTTTTATTTATAAATTCTTTACCGCGGTGATCCTGCTCCTTCCGCTTAATATATTGGTCTCCGAAGCGTGGGGGAGTTCTAACCTTCCCGCGCGATTGTTCGAAGGCGATTTTTTTATGGTTATTATCGAAACCATAAATTCCAACAATGGCGGCTTCAGCCAGTATGCCGTATTCCTGGTGATGCTTTGCGGTTTGATCTTCTTGCTGTATCAATTTCTTCTCGCCGGTATTTATGGGAAGTTGAAAGAGAGGAATTCCGGTAAGGAAAACTCATTTAATCTATTTTATTATTCCGGCAAACACTCTTTCGATTTCATCAAGATTGAGGCGGTAGCGTTAACAGCGCTGATTTTAAGCCTGGTTGCTGGTATTGTAATGTGGATTATCTTTGACGCGCTCACGGTCTCTCAGCAAGCCGATTCCGCGATTACTATTTGGCTTATCGCGGTTGGACTATTGTGGTATGCCGTGCTTTCGTTTTTTTTCGATTGTTGCCGGGCGGTCGCGGTTTCCAGCGGTACAAATGGTTTGCGTTCTACGTTAAAAACTGTACGTAAGCTATGGTCAAAATCCAAATTCCGGGTGATTGGCTTAACCTTTGCGCTCTATGGATTATCGGGAATAGTTAGTATGTTGTATCTGGCATTGGAAAACCTGCTGTATTCTCCCGGTACGATTTTTATAGTAATATTTGCGTTTTTAATACTCCGCCAGTTATTTTCCGCATTGAGAAGTTTCGTAAGGTTCCTGATTATTTCAGGGAGTGTCGCGTTTATAGAAAACAATGAATTAAAACAGGGAGAATAAAGTGATAAAGTGGGATGAATTAAACTGGAAAGAATTCGAGAAACTGGTGCCTCTGGAATACAATACATGTCTTTTTCCTGTTGGCACCCTCGAAGCCCATGGATATACCAATCTCGGCACAGATAATTCAATTCCATGGGGGATATGCGAGCGCATTGCCGATAAAATCCATGCTATTGTCGCCCCCCTGCTTCCCTATGGCATAACAAAAAGCCTTCTCCAGTATCCGGGTTCAATGACTATCAGCCCCGGTGTCTACAAAGAACTTTTAGTGGACCTGTTCGAATCTATCTCCGCGGCTGGTTTCGACCGGCTTGTGGTTATGAACGGTCACGGTGGAAACAACAGCCAGTTGAAAGAGGCCGCATTTGATGTTTCCACCGCAACCGGGATGAAAATTCTCGTAATCCATTGGTGGGACCTTGTTTCTGATGTAGTCAAGGAAGTTTACGGCGAACGCGGAGGACATGCCGCCCTCGATGAAACGGCCGCCCTTATGGCAGTGCGCCCTGATCTTCTCAGGAAAGATGATTACAGGGACGAGGATGTTTATCTTTTCAATCCTGGAGCGTATGTCATACCTAATCCTTCAGCGACAATAATTTACAACAAGGGCGAAGGATACTTGAATTTCGACCAGGAAAAAGCGAATCAATATTTCGATATTGTATGTGAGAGAATTCTCGCTTTTATTGAGGATATCTTCGCCCGCTGGGAAAAGAATCCCTGATCAAATCCTTTTGAGTTCAGTATTTATATTTTTCGCCTTGACGAACAAAGGCGATGGTGATATAATCCATTGGACACTCAAGTAAGCGGGATAGGAAAATGAAGGGATTCAAAATACTATTAATATTTGGAATATTGACATCGGTCGTATTAGCAGGGGGATTGGCAAATGCGGATGAAATCTTCGATATGGGAAAAGATTATAAAGCGGAGAGTCCGCCGCGAAGAATACTTGTCGATGCCATAACCGCAAACACTCTCCCGCGGGCAAGTTTCGCATTCGATATACACACTTTTCCCAATGATGGTTTACAGGCGACATTGAGCGTCGGTATCCTCGACCGGATTACGGTTGGCCTTTCGTATGGTTCCGCTCTTTTACTTTCGGAAACCACGCCAGATTGGAATGACCGTATGGAGTTTTTAGTTAAATACCGCATACTGACCGAGGATTATACATTTCCTTCATTGGCTTTCGGGTATTCATCGGTGGGAAGCGGTTACTGGGATGAGGTCAACAATCGTTACGCGCAGAAATCAAAGGGTTTCTACTTGGCCGCGACCAAGTCTTATTACATATATAACGTGCTCACGGCGTTTACCGGGGGCATAAATGTAAGTATGGAGCAGAGGTCCGTGGATAATGATCCATCGGCTTATGTCGGTACTATATTCCAAATAAACCGTGAAGTTTTTATCCTCGCGGAATATGATTTTGCCATAAACGACAATAAATCCTATCAGCAGTACGGAATGGGACGGGGCTATCTGAATATCGGTGTTGAATGGGTAATAACTCCGAGTATATCCCTCGAATTCGATATGCGCAACATGCTTCAAAACCGGCGGGATGCCAAAACCATGGATAGGGAGATACGGTTGATTTACTTCGAGTATCTTTAATCTAAGCGGTACGGACCGTATTGGACAGTATCATGTTTCTTACCGAAATGAATAGGGGAGCGAGCATACCGCCGAGCATGAAATATGTGGGGTGGAAAATCAACACGCCGAATAACAGCAAAACTACGGCGAAAATCTGGAAAGATGACTGCCTGAGGGAAAAACGCCTGCCGATAACCAACTCACCTTCAAGGTCGGAATAACCGAAGTTTTCACGATGTACAGCAGTTAGCCTGTAGATGAGGATGTTCTCTATATGCCGTATATTGATTATCAGGTAATTAAAAAACGCGAATCCGGCGAAACCCTGGTAAAGAGCCATAGTTTCAGGCATATCCGATTGCTTGGCCGCCCAATATATCAATACAATCATCGCCGCGATACCGATTTTTATAATCCACCTTACAATATGGTTGCTGAGTTGAGGAGTACGACCCATGCCCGCGTAGGCAAAAAACCGGTTGTGTCCGCGCAGATATAGCGCCCGGGATATTCTGCTTAGAACCTCATCGAGAATCGACATCGCCAGTATAACTGCCGCGAAGAGCAGGGGCATTTCCAGGATCCCCAACCGGATGTAGTCCATTAGTTATCCTCCTCGCCGCCAAAAAGGAACATTTCCCTGAAAGGCGCGAAACTCATGCGGTGGATTGGACAGGGACCGTTTTCCTTTATTGCCTTATAATGTTCAGGAGTCGCGTAGCCTTTATGTCTTTCGAAGCCATAACACGCGTATTTTTTTGAGTAGTCAATCATCAATCTATCCCTGGTCACTTTTGCGATAATCGAAGCCGCCATTATTTCCGGAATCCGTGTATCTCCTTTTATTATCGCCATCTGCCTGGCTTTCAGTTCAGGAATGGTCCTGTTGCCATCTACATATATTATATCGGGATTTTGCTTTAATTGGTTGAGAGCGATTTGCATCGCTTTGAATGTCGCGTTCAGGATATTTAAGCGGTCAATTTCTTTTTCACCAACGATTCCGACTCCTACGCCGAGAGCGCGCTCCAATATTAAATCATAAAGAAATTCCCGTTTTTCATCGGGAATCAATTTGGAATCGTTCAAGCCATTGATTGCGATATCGGGGTTTAAAATCACCGCGCCGGCTACGACAGGACCGGCAAGCGGTCCCCGGCCTGCTTCATCCACACCTGCAATTAAGAGCCTTCCCTGCTTGACTGCCATTAAACCGGTTTACTGAGCTTTAGCCTTCTTGCCGTCTCCTAAATCTACACGTTTTTCCGCTATTCTTGCCGCCTTGCCCTTCAAGCCCCGCAGGTAGAATAGCTTGGCCCGGCGGACCCGGCCTTTTCTTAAGACTTCTATCTTGGCTATATTCGGCGAATGCAAGGGGAAAACCTTTTCTACGCCAATCCCGGCTGATACTTTACGTACTGTGAACGACTCGTTGATGCCGCCTCCCTTACGCTGAAGTACCGCGCCCTGAAAAATCTGGATTCTTTCCTTATCGCCTTCTTTGATTTTCACGTGTACCTTCACCGAATCTCCAGGCTGGAATTCCGGTATATCATCCTTCAGGTACTGACTCTCGATTCTGCGTATCTCTTCCATTTCTCTATTCCTTTTAAATTAACAGCTATTTTCTACTTTGTATCTATGATATAAATCCGGCCTGATCCTCTCGGTTCTCTCCAGGGAAGTTTTGTATCTCCACTCGTATATCCTGGCATGATTACCGGAGAGCAGGACCTCGGGAACTTTCAAATTTTTATATTCCGCGGGCCGCGTGTAAACCGGTGAACTTAACAGTCCATTGAAATGAGAGTCCTCTTCCGCGGATTCTATATTTCCTAAAACACCGGGAATCAACCTGACAACCGCCTCGGTCATAACCAATGCCGGTAATTCACCGCCGTTGATTACATAATCCCCGATTGACAACGGTTTGATATTATATAAACCCTTGATGCGTTCGTCAACTCCCTTGTACCGTCCGCATATAAAGGTTAATTCTTCTTTCTCTGCAAGTTCCCCGGCGATCCGCTGGTTAAAAGGAGTTCCGGCGGCATCCGTCAGTATTATTGCAGAGTTTTTTCTGTTTTCTCCCGCAATTGAATTCAGCGCGTTATCCAGTGGTTCTATCATTAATACCATACCGGCTTCGCCGCCGAATGCTTTATCATCGACCATCCGGTGTTTATCCTTCGCGTAATCGCGGATGTCAATGAGATTGTATTCCACCAGACCTTTCTCGTTCGCTTTTCCGAGAATCGATGTTTCCAATACGCCCGGGAAAATTTCCGGGAAAATTGTAAGGTAATTCACGCGCATTTATTCGAAAAGCCCTTCGTATTCTTTTAGGAAAATCTTCTTCGCCTTAAAATCTATCCTGTCGATTAATGTCCTTATCGCCGGCAACAGGTGCTCTTTCTCATTTTTATCCTCAACGACGATTATGTCGTTCGCTGGGCTGTTTATCACGTTTACGACTGTACCGGCGCTTTCGTCTTTATAATCGATTACCTCGAATCCATCGAGTTCGAAAGCATAAAACTCGTCTTCCTCCAGGACAGGAAGTTCGGTTTCTTTAATTCTCAGTTCGGCTCCGCGGTATTTTGCCGCGTCCTCTGGATTTTCTATGCCTTCGAATTTTACCGCAAGTTTGTCACCGAGGAGCTTGATCCCTTCGATTCTAAGTCCGAATTTACGGCCGTCAAGTTCAGCCTCGACTTCGCTTATCAATTCAAAGGGTTCATACCATCGGGAGTCGTTGCGTACTATAAGTTCGCCCTTGACGCCTCGAGGTTTAACAATATAGCCGATGGCGACCATTCTTTCCATCGGAATATCCCAATATTATTCTGTTTTCTCTTCTCCGCCTGCTTCTTCTATTTTCTCTTCGGCGGCTTCCTCGGCCGGAGCCTCTTCAGTGGCCGGCTGGGCGGCGGCTTCAGCTTTGGCTTTCGCGGCCTGTTTAGCTTTGCCTTTTAGCCTGTCCTTCTCGATAATCTCCGTTCTTATCTCCATCGTGGAGACATCCTCACCCTTCTTCATCAGGTGCCATTTCTCCATAAGGCCGATTTTCCTGAAAAGCGAATTGACCGAGTCGGTCGGTAAAGCACCTTTCTTAAGCCAATCGTAAACCTTGTCCTCGTGAAGCTCGATTCTCGCCGGCTTGAAAATCGGGTGATAGTGGCCGAGGTTTTCGATAAACCTGCCGTCGCGAGGCGATCTCGAATCGGCGACCACGATTCTGTAATAGGGGCGTTTTTTCGCGCCCATACGTCTAAGTCTTATCTTTACAGACAATACTCCTCCTTATCGTTATTTCTTATCTTCTAAAATTTAAATGGCATCATCTTGCCCAAACCCTTCATGTTCATCTTGGACATCTTCTTCATCATCTTCTGCATCTGGGCGAATTGCTTAAGCAAACCATTCACTTCCTGTATCCTCGTGCCCGAACCCCTCGCTATCCGTTTCCTGCGGCTCCCATTGATTATCTGCGGATTCTGGCGTTCCTGCACGGTCATGGAATTTATTATAGCTTCGATTTGATTTAACTCGTTGCCCTCCATCTTTAATCCCTTGAGCTGTTTGCCCATACCGGGTATCATCTCCATCAGGGAGTCGAGGGGGCCCATCTTCTTCAACTGCTGAAGCTGGTCGTAAAAATCCTCTAAAGTAAAACTTTCTTTCTTTATCTTTTGAGCAAGTTTCTCCGCTTCCTTGACATCGACCGCTTTCTGGGCTTTTTCCACAAGCGATACAATGTCGCCCTTGCCCAGGATTCTCGATGCCATCCGGTCAGGATGAAACTTTTCCAGCGCGTCCGGTTTTTCTCCGGTTCCCACAACCTTAATCGGCTTGCCGACCACCGACCTTATCGAAAGCGCCGCGCCGCCGCGGGCGTCACCATCCATCTTGGTCAATGCAACTCCGCTAATTCCCAACCGCTTCTCGAATTCCTCGGCTATATTTACCGCGTCCTGACCGGTCATCGCGTCCGCCACCAGGAGGATCTCTGTTGGAGAAGTCTTCTTTTTTATCTCCTTTAACTCATCCATGAGGGCGTCATCGATATGAAGACGGCCGGCGGTATCGAATATTATATAGTTATAGCCTACCTTGTCGGCGTGGGTAACCGCCTTCTTGCATATTTCCGGCGGTTTGGCGTCGATATGGAAAACTTCTATATCAAGGCTTTTCCCAAGTGTTTTCAATTGCTCTACCGCCGCCGGACGGTATATATCCGCCGCCACCAGCATTGGCTTTTTGCCGTCTTTGCGGAAGTGGAGAGCTAATTTCGATGCCATGGTCGTTTTGCCTGAGCCCTGCAATCCGCAAAGCATGATAATTGTAGGCGGGGGAGAAGCTGTATTAATCTCCTCCACTTCCTTGCCCAGCAGTTCGATCAGCTCATCCTGCACGAATTTGATAACCTGCTGGCCCGGTGTGATTGA
>WJIJ01000073.1 GCA_014730345.1 Candidatus Zixiibacteriota bacterium
AATACCATGGAAATCGCCTTGAACTGGCTTTACAGCATCAAAACCGGAGAGAATAATAACGCGATTGACGATGATATTCACACGTTGAACTATAACTCCGGCGTAACCCAGTTTATAGATGGTGTCAACGATGTAATGCGCACGGGATTGCATATTCCGGAAATCGGGACCGATACCAAAAAGCACGGTTCAACCCTTATCATTCATTCTCCAACAACTTTGACCGGCTATTGTGTTGCTTCACGGTTTAAAACGATACTGATATCCAATCTCTGCGCCGCTACCGCGGGTAATTATATATATTTGATGATAATGCCTTCCAGTGATATTTCCGACGATTCTCCTTACAATATGCTTATGGATAGATTACTGCGATGGCTTGATTTCGTTTCCTACAATTCCGGCAATGTGTTTATTTCCTCAATAAGGAATATTACTCATAACCAGATGAAGATTCATTTGAATATGGTGGGTAAACTATTGTGCTATGTTTCCGCCCTCGATATAAGGTTAGAAGATGAATCCGGAGCGCAGGAAAAACTCGAGCTTTTCCTGGAGACCATTGTTTGAGCGAGGGGGTTTATTTCAGGACGTTTTATCATGTTATGGTTCAATAAAAAGGAAAGACAGAAAAAATACCTTGAGCTTGAGAAACGGTTCCGCTGGAAATATGAAAATCTGAGGAACCTGCTTCGCCTTAATGCCGGGCTGCTGGAAACATTATCCGATATTCAATCGTTCACCGGCAACAAGGTCCCCGAGGATGCCTTTACGCACCACCAGATTTCCGACCTTGTAGACGGCGCCGAGATGATGATTGAAAATCTGAACTGCCTTTCAGATAACCGTTATCACCAGCTGTATAGTGTCTACAGGAATATCGCGGGCGATGTTCATTTTAACCTTTCGGGCACCAAAACAATTAAAAACCCGCCGCTGTTGCTTCCGCTGAACCTTGTTGGCAGGGGATTGTTAAATTACGTGGGAGGCAAAGCCGGGAACCTCGGAGAATTGAAAAATGTCGTGCCCATAACCAAAATGATACCCGATGGTTTCGTGATAACCACCGCGGCTTATCATCTTCTTTTAAACAACAACAATCTTTTCGGGCAACTGCGGGCATTGTATTCGAGAATCGATACCAATAATCTCAGGGAGGCGGAGATAATTTGCGCGGAAGCCAAGAGATTTGTAGAGAACAGCATTATCCCCGATGTTGTAACCGAAGCGATTGATGGATTCTTTAAATTTAACCAGCAATTGAAAAAGCGCAACTGGGCGGTGCGCTCTTCGGCCGTCGGCGAGGACGGCGAGCTTTCTTTCGCGGGGCAATTCGACAGCATCCTTAATGTCCCTCCGGCGAAGTTGACGGGGGCGTATCTGAAAGTTATCGCCAGCAGGTTTAACACCAACGCGGTGCTGTTCCGGTTGATGAATGATGTCCGCGAATCGGAAACACCGATGTCAGTGCTTTTTATCCCCATGATAAACGCCAGGGCGTCGGGAGTTGTCTTCACCGCCGACCCTGATACGCCCGATGGACAGCACGCGCTCGTTTCCGCTGTCAAGGGTCTTGCTTCCAATCTCGTTTCCGGTAAAACCCATGCCGATACTTTCCGTGTCAACCGGGATACCTGCGAAATCGCTGAAAGCCTCATCGTGGAAAAGGAATCCCGGGTTACACTATCTGATAAAGACGGATTGACCGAGGAAGTACTGCCTGATGCCCTCAGGTCTGCTCCTTCGTTATCGCCGGAGCAATTAAAGGAGTTGGTGGAAACCGCTCTTAAAATAGAAGACCATTTCGGTAAACCGCAGGATATTGAATGGGTAATCGACGAAGAGGACAACCTGAAAATCGTCCAGTCCAGACCTTTGCGCTTCCAGAAAAAGGACTTCGAAGTAGCCGGTGTTGAAACCGGAAGTAAACTGCTGGCCGAGGGCGGTTCCACCATTTACCCTGGTATCGCCCAGGGGAGAATGCAATGTATCCATTCGCTCTCCGAACTCGATGAAGTAAAAGACGGGGTTATCCTCGTATCCAGGAGCGCGGAGCCGGAAATCGTATCGGTCTTTCCCCGAATTTCCGGGTTAATAAGCGAAGTGGGGCATCCCACCGGACACGCCGCTACCCTCGCCAGGGAATCGCGCCTGCCGACACTATTTAATATCCCGGGGGTAATCGAGAAATTAAAAGATACTGATGAGATCGGGCTGGATTCCACGCGGAAAAAAATCTACGCCGGGCTCCCCTGGCCCGATTTACCGGAGAGGGAGATAAAAAAAGCCGATGGTAAAAGTTCTAAACCCAATCCCCTCGACAGCCTGATATTCAACCTGAACCTTACCGATCCCGGGGAAACCAATTTTACCGCCCGGGGGTGCAAATCACTACATGATATAATCCGCTTCGTTCACGAGAAAGCGGTCTCCTCCATGTTCGATATCGGCGACCGGCAGGTGGAGAATCTAAAACATAGCATCAAAACCCTGGACTCGCATATTCCCCTTTTTCTCACGGTATTGGATATCGGCGGCGCTTTGGATGAAAAATACGATAAGCAGAAGAAGATTCCGCCGGAGGGGATACGGTCAATACCGTTCCGTTCGCTGTGGCGCGGTATCGAGGACCCGGAGATTAGCTGGACCGGACGCAAAAATGTCAGCCTGTCGGGGCTGGCCACGGTGGTTATGTCATCGGCGGCTGGTCATGAACATGACGGCCGGCAAATGGGCGACAGGAATTACCTGATAGTCGGACCGGAATACCTGAACCTAAACGCGCGGCTGGCATACCACTATTCGATGATCGACGCAATGGTATGCGACCGGGCGGTTAACAACTATATAGCGTTCCGTTTCCGGGGCGGGGGAGCCAGCAGGAGCAGGAGGAGTATGCGGGCAAAATTTTTGGCGGGAGTTCTGCTTTATTCGGGATTCTCGGTCGACCGGGTGGAGGATCTGGTTACCGCGCGATACAGGGGTTACGACCGGAAGGTATGCGAGGAGAAGCTGGAGATGCTGGGCAAGTTGACCGGATGCGCCCGCCAGCTCGATATGCTGTTGGACAGCAACGAAACGGTAAAGCGCTACATTGACCGCTTTTTGAACGGGGATTACGGGTTTTTTCATTAATACAGATTATTCGTTTGTCATTTCCGC
>WJIJ01000074.1 GCA_014730345.1 Candidatus Zixiibacteriota bacterium
AAAATCAAGTCGGTAGCGAGGTGTTTTCAGGCGTTGCGGATGGCGGTTAATAATGAAGTAAATGAATTGAAGCAAGGTTTGCGGGCCGCGCTGGCTTTGCTCAAACCCGGCGGCAGGATTGTGGTGTTATCCTATCATTCCATAGAGGACCGGATAGTGAAGAATTTCTTCCGGGAGCACAAGCTTCCTAAAAAGCCGGAAGGCGGAAAATATTTCAGGATTATGACTAAGAAACCGCTGAGACCTGATGAGAGAGAATGCAGGTTAAACAGCGCGGCACGCAGTGCGAGGATGCGCGCGGTTGAAATGGTACTGGTTGCTGATGGTTAGAAAGAAAGCGAAAAGAGTTGTCAGGAAGAAGGGAAACAGAAGCCTTCAGTATATTGTGGCGGGATTGTTGTGTCTTTTTGTCCTCGGGTTTGTCTATCTCTGGGAAACGGAGAAAGTCCGGAGCATGTTGATAGAGGAGCAGAGGTTAATTAAAGAAGCGGAAATGCTCAGGGAAGATAATACAAGGCTTGAACTGGAACTGGCTAACATAACGACTCTTGACTATTTAAAAAGATCGATAGATGAGCCCGGATTCGGATTTCCTGAACCGGATAAAGTTTTGCACCATCATTGGTATAACAATCGTGAAGAGAAGCAGGGAACGATGATTGAACGAGCGACAGATTTGGTTCTCGATTGGCTTAAGGAGGGCATGGATGTCAACCAGACGACCTATGCGGATTCGCTTAGATAAGCGGCGGGAAAACAGTAAGATTATCGACTCGAGGCTGAATATCGCATTAATGGTAATAGGGTTGGCCTGGGCGGCATTGATAGCTCGCAACTTTGATTTAGCGCTTTTCAGGCATTCGCAGTTTAGCAGGATAGCATTGAGCCAGCAGAAGGTAAAAGAAGAGATAAGGGGCAACCGCGGGGATATACTCGACCGCCGGGGAGTACCAATGAGCTGGAACATTTCCATGCCCTCGATTTACGCCGTTTCGAGGGATATGGATAATCCCCGGAATACAGCAAGTCAACTGGCGAGATTATGCGGCGGCTCAAGCGGCAAGTTGAGGGAAGGATTTGAAAAACGTCCATGTTTCTGCTGGGTTGACAGGGAAGTAAATCCGAGAACGGTTGAAGCTTTACGGAGGCAGAATCTTAAAGGTGTGTATGTTACCAAGGAGCCTCGGCGGAGATATTTGAGCGGTGATATGTGGCGGTATCTTATTGGTAATGTTGATATTGATGGTCATGGTATTGCTGGTGCGGAATTAGCATTTGAGGATTTATTGTATTCCGAAGGCTCTAAGATATGGATAAATCGTGATGCCCGGGGCAGGCGGTTTGACGCGGAGGGAGAGTACGAATCGGCGAGGAACGCGGGTAATTCGGTGATGCTTACCATAGACGCAAACTTACAGGATATCCTGGTGCAGAAGCTCAGGGATGGAGTCGAGAGGTTTGAAGCTAAGGGAGCATACGGGGTTTTCCTTGAAGTGGGCAGTTCAGAGGTTTTGGCGATGGGTCAGTATTATCCCAAAGGGGTGTCATCCACCCGGAACGTGGTGATATCGGATACTTACGAGCCGGGTTCCACATTTAAACTGGTAACTATTGCCGCGGCGGTGAACTCGGGCAGGTTCAGCGCCTTTGATATAATAGATTGTGAAAATGGAAGTTACAAGGTTGGATATAAAACAATAAAGGATTACAAGAAATCAGGGAAGATACCATTTCGCAGGGCGGTAGAGCTATCATCGAATATCGCCATGATCAAGGTTGCGCATGAACTGGGTAGGGAGTTGATCTATCGGACTGCTATCGACTTCGGGTTTAACAGCAAGACAGGAATAGAACTACCGGGTGAGGCTGTAGGGGTGATGCACGAACCAAAGGACTGGTCAGACATCGAGCACGCGACCGTCAGCTTCGGGAACGGACTTACAGTTACCGCCCTGCAAATGGTTAATGCCTACGCCGCGGTAGGCGCGAAGGGGATTTTATACCAGCCGCATATATTAAAAGCCGTGCTATCTCCTGAGGATGAATTGATATACGAGAAGAAACCGGAACCAATCCGCAGGGTTATTTCCGAACGTACCGCGGCCACATTGCTCGAGTTTTTCACCGGCGTGGTCGACAGCGGGACCGCTGTCGCGGCGAGAATAGAAGGTTTGAAAATAGCGGGGAAAACCGGCACCTCCCGTAAGGTTAAGGAAGACGGCAGGGGGTATTATTATAACCGCTACATTACCTCATTCGTGGGGATGTATCCCGCGGAGGATCCAGTAATTGTTGGATACGTGGTATTCGATGATCCTGAAGTGAATAAAACCGCCAGTACATCAGCCGCGCCCATTTTCCGCGAAATACTCATGGAGTATTTATGTTCCGCTTCCCGTAATTTCGATATAGACGATGACAAAAAAGTGCGGGCGGAGTTTTGCGACTATGTTGAATATAATGAAATGAACGGAGATGATTTTACTGATAACAGAAAATACAGCGAGAAAATTAACAGTTTTGATGATTTGAACAAGATGGTTCTCGGCAAGCCGTTGAGGACTGCTATTAACATGATTCATAACCAGGGTTATGACGTTAAGATCAAGGGAAGCGGTATAGTGCGCGAGTGTTTCCCGAAAAATCATGGTGACCAGTTGATATATTATTTAAGATGCGGTTGATGGAGATTAACAATCAGGTGCCGGAGCAGGAAGCCATAACTGTTGAATATCTTTTTTCCGATATAGGAGTTTTCGTACCGCCCGGGATAGGGGAAATGAAGATTTCCGGTATCGAGTATGATTCCCGTAAGGTTAAACCGGGTAGCATATTCGTCGCCATGCCGGGGCACAGGACTGACGGGGCGAAGTTCATCTGCGACGCGGTTGAACGGGGAGCGGTGCTGGTTGTTTCAGAACACCACATGCCATGTGATGTCCCGATTATCGAATGCGCCCCGGCGCGCAGGGTGCTCGCGGAATTATCGGCGAAGTTCTACGGTAACCCATCAACGGAATTATTATCCGTGGGGGTTACCGGGACGAACGGCAAATCGACGGTCTGCTCCATGATGAAATCCATCCTGGAGAAATCCGGAAGGAAAAGCGCCCAGTTCGGAACCCTCGGTTACGATACTGGAAACCGTTACGAGAAAGCTGTGAACACAACCCCGGAATCGAGAGAGCTCCAGAGGTTATTGAAGGAATCACTGGATAATGGATGCGAAGCGGCTGTCTTTGAGGTATCTTCCCACGCGCTGGTGATGTACCGTGTGCACGGCGTCGATTTCGACCTGGGCATATTTACCAATCTCACCAGCGAACATCTTGACTATCATAAAGATTTGGAAAGCTATTTCAGCGCGAAGATGGTTCTCTTCGAGATGCTCGCCGAGAACGGAAAGCTGGCGGCAGTCAATATAGACGATGACTATGGCAGGAGAATTACAGAATTGCAGGGGTTGGATATAGTAACATTCGGCGAAGACGCCAAGGCTGATGTTTTTCTTGACAGGTATGAGCTGAGTTCCGGCGGAAGCGAGTTTGTATTAAATACTCCTTATGGAGAGTTCATGGGTGGAATCGCGATTCCCGGTAAATTCAACATCCAGAACGCTATGGCTTCGGTGGCCGCCGGGATACATCTGGATATCATACCTGATGATATTCGGGATGGTTTGGCGGCGTTCATTCCCCCCGTGGGAAGAATGCAGAGGATTGATTGCGGCCAGGATTTCAGCGTTTTTATCGATTACGCGCATACCCCGGACGCATTGGACCGTATGCTGTCCGCGGTGAGAGGTTTTACCGAGGGCAGGGTCATTGTGGTTTTCGGTTGCGGCGGGGATAAGGACAAGACTAAACGGGCGCCCATGGCAAGAGCGGTGGCTGATAATTCGGATATCTCGGTGATAACATCGGATAATCCCCGTACTGAAGACCCGGAGAAGATAATGGACGAGATGGAAAACGGTTTCCCGTCTGATTACGGGTTTTACCGCCAGGCAGACCGCGAAAAAGCGATAAAGCAGGCGCTGGATATTGCTGAAAAGGGGGACACGGTAATAATCGCGGGCAAAGGACATGAGGGAATTCAGGATTACGGGGATCGTGTGGAGCCTTTTTCGGAAATCGATATTGTTAAGAGTTACTTCAAAGATAACAGCAGGAATTGATGAGCATTATGTCCGTAAGGGAGATAGCGGAATTCGCCCAGCCAGTATCGGAATTGGAACGAGAGGATTTCTATTTCGACGGCATTTCGATAGATTCGCGAACCATTAAGGAAGGCGACCTGTTCGTGGCCGTGAAAGGACATCGCACCGATGGGCACAAGTATATCTCCCGGGCGATAGAAAACGGAGCGGCCGGTATTGTAATCCAGGATGATTTCGATACGCGCGATATTCCGCCAGGGACGCGCGTGTTTAAAACCGGGGATACATTACATTTTCTGGGCGATATTGCTAACAGGCACCTCAGAAAGATAAACCCCGGGGTAATCGCGGTTACCGGAACAAACGGAAAAACCACGGTAAAGGAATTTATACTGCAGATACTGTTGAGCAAATACAGCGCGGTTGGCAGTATCGGAAATTACAACAACCGCTATGGGCTTCCGCTTTCAATTTTCGCCATAAACACCGGGGCGGAGGTCGCGGTGCTTGAGCTGGGAATGTCCGAATTGGGAGAGATAGAAAGATTGTGCGAGATAGCCGAACCGGATATCGGAGTGTTGAATAATATCAGCGAGGCTCATCTGGAGGGACTGGGTTCAATCGAGAATGTGAGGAGGGCCAAGGGAGAAATGCTCGATTACCTGGCATCCGCGGACGGTATCGCCGTGATCAATATGGATGATGAAAATTGCGCCTTTTTGGCGAGAAAATTTGGCGGCAGGCTGGTCAGAGTCGGTTCCAGGGAGGGAATGGAATATGTGATTTCAGGTATTGAAATCGAAGGCGATGGCCAGCCTCGTTTTAAAATCGACGGCCGGGATGTTAAGCTTTCCGTGCCGGGGATACATAATGTTTACAATGCGGCGGTTGCCATAGCCGCCTCGGTAGAATACGGGGTTGGTTTTGATAAGGCGGTCGAATGCGCTCAGTCGTTGCGTCTGCCGGAAATGCGTACGGCGGTTTTCATGGCCGGAGATATTACAGTAATCGATGACAGTTACAACGCCAACCCGGCATCGGCGGCAAGGGCTATTGAACTGCTGGATACCGTGCACGCGGCAAGACGATGGATGGTGTTTGGTGATATGCTCGAGTTGGGGGAGAGAGCCGAGACGTTACACCGCCAGATAGGTAAAATAATTGGAGATTCGAAAATAGACAGATTGATCACTTATGGTGAAATGGCAAGATTTACCGGGGAAGAAGTAAGGGAATCAGGGAAAGACATCGGCTGGATGCATTGCACGGAGCATGATGGGATAGCGGAGATATTGCTCGCGGAGATTAAGACAGGAGACGCGGTGTTGTTCAAGGGCTCACGAGGTATGCAACTGGAAAAGGTTGTCAACGCATTCAAGAAACACATGGAGATTACATAGGATGTTGTATCACCTGCTTCTTCCCCTTACAGATTTTATCAGCGGTTTTAACATTTTCAGGTATATAACTTTTAGAACCGCTTACGCCACGGTTACGGCGATGTTTATATGTTTTATTTTGGGTCCGGCGATAATTGATATACTCAAACGCTACCAGGTGAAGGAGACGATCCGCCGTGAGGGGCCATCCTCCCATTATGTAAAAGAGGGAACGCCGACAATGGGCGGGGTGATAATCCTGCTTGGCATTATTATTCCCACGCTCCTGTGGTCCGATTTGACCAATCGTTATATACACCTGTTGCTTTTGGCTACTGTCTGGATGGGAATCGTGGGTTTTATCGATGATTACATGAAAGCGATAAAAAAGCATCCCAAGGGGATGGTCGCCCGTTGGAAATTCGCCGGGCAGATAACGTTAGGACTGCTTTTGGGCGGTATAATTTATTTTTATCCGCCTTCGGGTGAATTCACAACGGGGACGGGAGTGCCGTTTTTCAAAAATATAATTATTCCGCTGGGGATATTATACATACCATTCGTGGTTTTGATAATCACCGGTTCATCGAACGCGGTGAACTTAACCGACGGCGCCGATGGTCTGGCGATAGGGCTTGTGGGGATATGCGCGGCGGCTTTTGGAGCGATCGCGTATATCACCGGACGTACAGATTTCAGCGGATACCTTGCTATCGAATATCTTGAGGGAGCAGGGGAGATGTCCATATTCTGCGGCGCTTTGCTGGGTTCGGCGCTGGGATTTTTATGGTTCAACTGTCATCCGGCGCAGGTGTTCATGGGTGATACCGGGGCGCTGGCATTGGGTTCGGCGCTGGGTACTTTAGCGATACTGACCAAGAAGGAAGTGTTGCTGGTGATCGTGGGCGGCGTATTCGTTATAGAGGTACTTTCGGTGATGATACAGGTGGCGTATTTTAAAATGACGGGCAAACGGATTTTTCGAATGTCGCCGATACATCATCATTTCGAACTGCTGGGATGGCCGGAATCGAAGGTGGTGGTCCGTTTCTGGATAGCGGGGATAATATTCGCTTTGATAACCCTTTCAACCTTTAAGATAAGGTAGATTAATGACCGGCAAAATGGTAACCGGGAAAAAGGTATCTATCATTGGCATGGCAAGGTCCGGGGTCGCGTTGGCAGAGTTATTGGCCAAAAATGACTCCAGCGTGCTGGTAAGCGAGATGAAAAGCGGCGATGAACCGGAAGCGAAGCGCGCCGATTTGGAAAAGTTTGGCGTCAAGTGCGAACTCGGGGGTCATACCCAGAAGGTCCTCGATGCCGATTTCATTGCTATCAGTCCCGGCGTCCCTATGGATATAGATATACTCGAGCAGGCCCGCCGGAGAGGGATACCGATTTTCTCGGAGATAGAAGTTGCCTCATGGTTCTGCGCCGGCAGTATAATCGCCATTACCGGTTCCAATGGCAAAACCACTACCACGACGTTACTCGGCGAGATATTGAAATCATGCGGATTGAAATGTTTTGTAGGAGGGAATATCGGAATACCTTTCGCTTCATTTGTATCGGAAACCACTCCTGATTCATACATTGTGCTCGAAGTTTCCAGTTTCCAGCTTGAAGGAATAGAGCAGTTTCACCCATTGATTGCCATGATACTGAATTTTACTCCCGACCACCTCGACCGTTACACGACCATGGAGGATTACCGGGCGGCGAAAGCGCGTATATATGAAAATATGGGCGAGGGAGACAGGCTTATATTAAATATCGATGACCCGGAATCGACCAAATTCATGCCCGATCCATCGGTGGGCGTGAGATGGTTTTCCAATCGTTCTAATGACGACGCGCATGCTTATGTCGACAGCGAGTACCTTGTTCTGAAATCGGACAAGGGTACATTTCCAATTATCAGGGTTCGGGATATTGGTATCCCGGGGCCTCATAACCTGGCTAACAGCGCCGCGGCATCGTTGGCGGCGCTTATCATCGGTGTAGATGTTAACGATATTTCCACTACCCTGAAGGAATTCAAGGGAGTGGAACACCGACTGGAAAGGGTGGCAGTTTTCAGGGGAGTTACATTTATAAACGATTCCAAGGGTACGAATGTGGATTCGGTATCCATGGCTTTGAAGAGTATCGACAGTAAGATTGTCCTGATTGCCGGGGGCAAAGACAAGGGAGGCGATTTCCGCCGGCTACTGCCCCAGTTAAGCGCCAAAGTGGTGGCGGTAGTCCTGATAGGGGAAGCATCGGATAAAATAGCATTGCAGTTTTCCGATACAGTTCCCGTTTACAAGGCTGATAGTATGCGTAAAGCGGTGGAGATGTCATCATCACTGGCCCGCAATGGAGAAACGGTTTTATTATCGCCGGGATGCGCGAGTTTTGATATGTTCGATAATTTTGAACATAGAGGAAATGTATTTAAAGAAGCGGTGAATTCAATAATGGAGGAGGCGGAAACGACATGATATCCCGCTTAAGTGAAATTGACAGCGCTTTCGCCCTGATGGTTTTAGTATTGGCGATATTCGGATGTCTCATGGTCTATTCGTCATCCGCCCATTACTGTGAACAGAATATCGGTGATTCTTTCTATTATATAAAGAAACAGATGATGTGGCTGGTAATCAGCATTATTGCCGGTATCGCCGCTTACCTGGCTGGTTACAGGAGACTTCTCGAATGGTCGCCATGGTTGTTGCTTCTTTCCTGCGTGTTTTTGGTGGCAGTTTTGTTCTCGCCGCCAATAAGGAATGTGCACAGGTGGATCAAACTTGGACCTTTCAATTTTCAGCCATCGGAGATGGCGCGGATATTCCTTGTTTTGTTTTTCGCGTTTTACCTGTCGCTGAAGAGAAACGAATTGAAGGGAATCAATGCGTTTTTAGTTCTTATATGCGTTTCAACTTTGATCGGGGGATTGATTGTTATTGAACCGGATATCGGCACGACCCTCTCAATGACTGCGGCGCTGGGATTAATGCTTTATATCGCCGGAATACGCGCGGCGTATCTCATGGCCACGGGGGGAGCGGCGCTGACGGCCGTGGTGGTGATGATTTTCGGATTCGGTTATCAGCAGGATAGAATAATTCATTACATTAACGGTTTATGCGACCCCTTGCAGTCCCAATACCAGGTACTGCAGGGCATTATAGCCATAGGTTCCGGGGGATTTTTAGGCGCGGGTTTGGGAGAAGGCGGACAGAAGCTTCTGTTTCTTCCCGAATCCTACTCTGATTTTGTCTTCGCCAATATAGCGGAGGAAACAGGGTTGATAGGAACAATCCCTTTAATCCTGATGTACGCCTTTCTTTTCAAGAGGGGATGCACTATCGCCCGCGGCAGTTCATCTTTCGCGGGTTCGCTGGTTGCCTGTGGCCTGACAACATTGATATGCGCCAGCGCGTTTATAAATATGGGCGTGGTTGCGGGGATTCTGCCGGTAACCGGTTTACCGCTTCCGTTTATCAGTTACGGCGGTTCTTCGATGCTGTTCAGTATGATTTCGGTGGGTATAATATTGTCGGTCGCCCAGGAAAGCGTCAGTTCATCTAATTCAGGGATATTATCTCGTGATAGACATAATCTTCGCCGCCGGTGGTACCGGAGGACACATCTTTCCGGCGCTCGCTATCGCCGGCCGGCTTACAAACGCAAACGTTAGTATCGCTTTTGTGGGCAGAAAAAACTCGATGGAGGAGAAGCTGTACAGAGAATACGGCTACCGAATGGAAACTATAAAGGCAGTTAAGATGAGAAGAAGTTTCACAGGAATATTTGGATTTATATTCGCGTATCCGTTTACAGTGCTTAACTGCTACCGCCTTCTGGGTAAATTAAAACCCGCGGTGGTGCTGGCTTCGGGCGGTTTCGTATCCGGCCCGGTGGGTACGGCGGCATATATGAGAGGTATCCCGCTGATACTCCAGGAGCAGAACAGTCTGCCCGGACTATCATCGAAATTGTTGAACCTGATGGCATCGGTAACATATACCGCTTATCCGGAAGCCGGGTCGCGTTTCATGCGGAAGGAATCCGTAGAAATGGTCGGCAACCCGGTGAGGAAATTTATCGGCGGGCTTTCGCGCGAAGAAGGATGTTCGGTTATCGGATGCGATCCTTCGAGAAAAAACGTGCTGATTATCGGAGGGAGCCAGGGCGCGCAATCGATAAACAGGGCGATGGAAGAGTTGATCGGCACATTTCCATCGGATTTCAAGGATGCCGGTCTTATCTGGCAGTGCGGCAGGGGAGAGGATGTACGATTGAAAAAGTTATGCGGGAGGAAAAATATTAACGCAGTAGTTAAGGATTTTTTCGGCCGTATGGACGCGGTTTACGCGGCGGCGGATATCGCGGTTTGCAGGGCGGGAGCCCTGACCCTTTCCGAACTCTCGCAGTGCGGGATACCGATGATAATGATTCCCTATCCGTATGCCACGGCCGACCATCAAAGTTCGAACGCGCGTTATTTCCAACAGATGGGCGCGGGGATAATGATCAAGGATAGTCCGGAGATGGGTGAGTTGATTAGGGAAGCATTGCTTAACCTTTTGGACTCGGATGACCTGCGCGGGCGGATGTCCTCTGCCGGTCAGCGCATGGTTAAAGAGGATCCCGCGGAAATAATTGCCGGGAAATTGCTTGAATACGTGGAGAAGAAATAAATGGTACTTCGGTTTAACAAAATAAAGAAACTGCACCTTGTGGGAATAGGCGGAAGCGGTATGTCCGGTATCGCGGAGATACTTTTAAGTATGGGCTATCCGGTAACCGGATCGGATATCGCCGAATCGCCGGTGGTGAAAAGATTGAAGAGCCTGGGCGCGGAGATCGAGATAGGGCATCGTGGGGAAAATGTAAATTCCAGCGACGCGATTATAATTTCATCGGCAATCGGCAAGGATAATCCCGAGGTGGTCCGGGCGCTGGAGATGAAATTGCCGGTGATTCGCAGGGCGGAGATGCTGGGCGAATTAATGCGCATGAAATTTGGGATCGCCGTCGCCGGCACTCACGGCAAAACAACCACGACATCGATGGTTGGCTCTGTACTGACAGAGGGCGGACTGGATCCGACAATCATCGTGGGCGGTATTCTCTCCAAACTCGGCGGCGGAGCTAAACTGGGCAAAAGCGATTATCTCGTGGCGGAGGCGGATGAATACGACCGGTCGTTTTTGGATTTGATACCGACTGTCGCGGTGATTACCAATTTAGAGCCGGAGCACATGGAGTGCTATGCCGACTTTGATGACCTTCGCGGGGCGTTCCTGCAGTTCGCCAATCGCGCGCCTTTTTTCGGCAGGGTTATCATCTGTCTCGATGACCCGGTGCTTCAGGAAATGTACCCGAAATTCAAACGCAGTATCTTAACATACGGTTTGCTTCCCCATGCCGATATAAACGCCCGTAATCTGCGCCTTCATGACAATGGCAGTGGGTGTGATGTCTACTTCGGCAAGGAGAAAGCATGCGGACTCAAGTTGAACCTGATCGGCGAACATAATATCAAAAACGCGCTCGCGGCGATCGGGGTTGCCCTTGAACTGGATATACCGGTGGAAGCCGCCGCGAAAGCTTTGGGCAATTTTACCACGGTAAAACGCAGGTTCGAACATAAGGGCCAGGTTAACGGAATCGATGTTTACGATGACTTCGCCCATCATCCGACGGAAGTAAATGAGCTTATTAAATCCATCAGGGCGTCATTTAACAGGAGACTGGTGGTGATTTTCCAACCCCACCTCTATACGCGTACACGCGATTATTCCAAGCAGTTCGGGAGCGTGTTGATGAACGCGGATAAAGTCGTTATTACAGATGTTTACCCCGCGAGGGAAAAACCGATTCCCGGCGTAGATGGAAAACTTATCGCGGATGTAGTTTCCGGCTTCGGGCATTCGGATATAACTTACATCCCGGATATGAACGAGGTGGCGGCGGAGATAAAGGGCAAACTGAATGAAGGGGACCTGGTGGTAACCGTGGGCGCGGGTTCGATTCATAAAGTTGGCATGCAGTTGTTAGAGGAGTTAAAAAAATGAACCGGCGTATTATAAAAGAGTCTTTGATAGGCGCGGCTATGGGATTGCTCCTTTTTGGCGGGCTCCAATTTTACCTGGAGGGTACTGAGTCAATAGCGGTTAAAGATATTGAAATAATTTCGGGCGGTACCGGAACTTCCGATTCGCTGTTCCTTTCTAACCTCGATTACACGGGGAAAAATATATTCAATGTGAACCTTGCCGAGGTGGGAATGGCATTCTGCGATAATTTCAAAACCGAAGCTGTATCGGTTCATCGCAGTCCCGGGATGAAAATCAAAGTTTCCCTGGAGGAGGAAATCCCGTTGTTCTGGGTACAGGGGGGGCGCCTTTATGCCATAAGCAGGAAGGGAAGGATTATAAAGCCATCAGAGGTTGACAGGGGATATGACCTGCCGGTTATGGTCGGAATGCAGGATATACGGTTAACCTTTGGAGAGTATGCTGAAGATAACAGGTTAAATTACGCGGCTGATTTTTTGAGGTTTGTTCACGATTACGACACGGAACTTTATAACAAAATATCGACTATCCGGGTTAATGACAGGTTTGGGGTGGTAGTGTCATTGATACCAGATGAAGTCTCGGTCATAATGGGATTCTCCGATTATGGCACGCGAATTGAAAAATTAAAATCGGTCATTTCATATATTGAGAATAACGGTAAAAACCTTACCGAGGTAGATTTACGGCATGGGAATATGATATTATTTAATTATAACAAGAAGAAATGGGGGACAGGATGAAATACGACAATATAATTGCCGGATTGGACATCGGGTCCTCCAAAGTACGCGTTATTGTTGTAGAACTCGATGAAGAAGAACTCAAGATAGTGGGAATAGGGGACGCTCCTTCCGATGGCGTCAAGAAGGGCGTTATCGTGAACCTTGAGAAAACCGTCGATTCAGTATGCGCGGCTGTCGAGGATGCCGAGAGGATGGCGGGAGTCAAGGTGAACTCGGTTTACACCGCTATCGGGGGAGATCATGTTCGCGGCATAAACAGCCGGGGCGTGATAGCCGTATCGCGATCATCGGGAGAAATTACCCGCTCCGATATACGGCGTTCCATCGATGCCGCCCGCGCGGTGGCGATACCTTTGGACCGGGAGATTATCCATACCATACCCCAGGAATTCACAGTTGACGATCAGAATGGAATCAAGGATCCGACCGGGATGTCCGGTATACGTCTTGAGGTCGAAGTTCATATAGTAACCGCCGCGGCTACATCTGCCCAGAATATCTACCGAAGCGTGAACAAAGCCGGTTTGGATATTTCCGAGCTGGTCCTCACGCCCCTCGCATCCTCGGAGGCTGTACTCACCGAGGATGAGAAAGAACTGGGTGTATTGCTGATAGATTTTGGAGCGGGCACTACTGACCTGGCTGTGTTTTACGAGGGTTCGATAAGGCATACGGCAGTAATAGGTTTCGGGGGCAAATCGGTAACCAGCGATATCGCAATCGGGCTGAGAACGCCGCTTGAGAACGCGGAGAAGATTAAAGTAAAAAGCGGTTGCGCGTTATCGACGATGGTTGACGCCGAGGAAATTGTAAAAGTGCCGGGAATCGGAGGGCGTCCGCCGAGGGAAGTATCCAGGGCGGTGCTTACCGGAATTATCGAACCGCGTATCGAGGAAATTTTCGGATTGGCGTTGAGGGAGCTTCGCAAAACGCCTTATTCCGACCTGCTCTCAACCGGAGTGGTAATTACCGGAGGAGCGGCGGCCATGCCGGGAGTTGTGGAACTGTGTGAACAGGTATTTGATATGCCCGTTAAGCTGGGTTTACCTACCGGATTTACAGGTTTAGTTGACATCGCCCAGGATCCCGCCAATTCAACAGGATTAGGATTGGCCCTCTATGGTATTAATGAAGATTATGAGACAGGCGAGTTAGAGGCGAATGTTTTTGAGCGGATATTCAATCCGGTAGTGCGCTTGTTCAAGAAAGTTTGAAATCAGTAACATTTAAAACGGAGGTTAGGGAATGACCTTTGAATTTGAAGCAGACAACGAACGCTACGCCAAGATGAAAGTTGTCGGCGTTGGCGGAGCCGGCGGCAACGCGATCAACAGGATGATCGACGCCGGTTTGACCGGGGTGGAATTTATAGCGGTGAATACCGACCTGCAGGCCCTGGACACCAATAAGGCGGCCATAAAACTGCAGATCGGGGCTAATCTCACCAAGGGATTAGGGGCCGGCGCTAACCCCGATATCGGAAAACAAGCCATGGAAGAGGACCGGGATAGGATCGCCGAAGTTCTCGATGGAGCCGATATGGTATTTGTTACCGGAGGTATGGGCGGCGGCACCGGTACGGGGGCGTCTCCGATTATATCAGAAGTTTCCAGGGAACTTGGGGCGCTGACGGTGGCGATTGTTACCAAACCTTTCGAATTCGAAGCCCGCAAGAGGATGACCAGGGCGGAAAATGGTATTGTGGAGTTGAAGAAAAAAGTGGATACATTGATATGTATACCCAACCAGCGGTTGATTGAGATTGTGGATAAATCTACTCCATTGAGCGCCGCGTTTAAAATTGCCGATGATATTCTCTTCCAGGCAACTAAGGGAATTTCGGATTTGATCGCCATACCTGGATTAATTAATCTCGACTTCGCCGATGTGAAAACAGTAATGTCGGAAATGGGCGACGCGTTGATGGGCACAGGTTATGGAGATGGAGAGAACAGGGCTATCGATGCCGCCACCCGGGCGATAAGTTCTCCTATCCTGGAGAACGTGAGTATATCGGGAGCGGCAGGAGTCCTGGTGAACATCACCGGCGGTTTGGATATGACCTTGAGCGAGGTCAATGAAGCGGCCCAGGCCGTACACCAGGCGGCGGGCAACGAGGCCAATATAATATTCGGCGCCGTAATTGACCCGGAAATTGAAGGAGAACTAAGAGTAACGGTCATCGCTACCGGATTCGGTGATTCGGCTAAGGAACGCAGGAAAGAAGCATCTATTGAAGCCACCGACCTTTTCGGAGAACGCTATAATCTGCCTGATAAAAAACCATCCCGGCGGCGCCGCCCTATCTTTGAGGATAAACCGGTTGAGGATGAAACGGCGGAAGTAGTAGGGATGGTCAATGATGAAGTTGATCTCGATGTTCCCGCGTATTTGCGGAGGAAGTTCGATTAACGGCCAATAACCGGCGGAGTTTCCTTACGGGTTAATATCTCATGGTGTAACTATAACCGGCAGGTTTGCTTAACCTGCCGGTTTTTTTGAAACCTGTAAATATTTATTTCTCATTGACCGCGCCCGATAATTACAATATAATGATTAAAGCTAATTGGAATACAGACAGGAGTGGATTATGAGAGCACCGTCTTTGGTTTCTGTTATAATTGTTATATCGATATTAGCCGGAGCCTGCGGCAATAAACCGAAATACAAGCTGGATATGAACAACTCACGAGGCGATGTGGAAGCCCTCGTGGAGAGAGCGCTTCTTAAATCGGTAATAAATGAAAGAGACATCCCCGGCTACGACCAGATCCGCAGGAAGGGCGATATCTATATTTCGGATACATTTCTAAGTTTCTGGCATGATAATTCCTCCGGCCAGAAGCTGACCCAGGATTTGATACCCGAATTCAGGGCGTACAGGCTTCATTTAATGTCACCGGAAGAACTCCAGGAGAGAACTAAAGAAGTCGGTGATTTTGTATACCTGCAGTTCGGTCATATCAAAGTTTTCGAAGATACCGCACTTGTGGAGTTGTCAACCCTTTGGGCTACAAATAAACCGGAAAAGGCCGCTCATCTGACTGAAGGCGGTTATGAGCTAAAATTCGCCCGGAATGAAATACATGGATGGATCTATGTCGGTATGCCCAACAGGTGGACGGCTCAATAATCAGAATCGGGCGCGCAAACCGAGGATGAGATTGCTTCCCGGGGAATATATCCCCGACGCGTGCCGTTTGTATCCGGCATCGAAAATGTTCTCCACCGCCAGCGATGGATAGAATTTATCATTAATGTTAAACTCTATACGGAAATTCAGGGTTGCCCACGCCGGGGTGCCGTCGGGATTGAAACGGTAATCATCTTTGTCGAGTTCGGAAAGGCGGTCCTGACGGGCGGCGAATTCAGCGTAAATTTCCGCGCGTTCGATTATTCCGGCATTATACCGCGCTGAAAGGGAGGCCATGAGCGGAGGAATCTTGGACATAGGTTCACCGGTATCGGCATCCTCTCCCCAAACAAATGATGCCGAGGAATGCGCCGACCAGATGTTATTAATCTTAAATGTTGTATAATACCTGAAGCCGGCCATGTTGAAGCGGTCGGAGTTTACTTTGACCAGTATGTTTTGTTCGTTATCGTCGCGCACGCCATTATCATTTGCATCCCAATAGTCAAGCCCCTTGTAGTTTCCCGGTCTGCGGTTTATGAAATCTTCCAACCTGGCGTACCAAAGGGAAAATTCGCCTTCGGTGAAGGAGGATATCCATTTCGCGCCCAAATCTATATTATAAGAGCTTTCGGAACTTAAATCCGGGCTGGGCACTTCGTAGCCCGCTGAAGACGCTTCCAGCTTAGTTAAATCGTCGAGGTTTGGCGCGCGGAATCCTTTGCTGAACGTCCCCACCAGGTTAACCGATTTATGAAGTTTATAAAGCATACCTAACGAAAACGAAAAATCGGAGTAGGTTTCATCCTGTTCACCAAAAGGTTCTGATAAGGGAAATTGGGCGCGGATGAAATTATACCTTAAGGAGGGATTCAATTCAAAACGACTGCCAGGGTTGATTTCCTGCAAATAATAAATACCGGCGGATGTGTACTTCGAACCATCGGGTATTGAAGGATCGGCGCCGCGGACTTCATCCGGAAGAAATTCTTTTCTCCATGATTCCACTTCATCGACATATAGTTCCCCGCCGAACCGGGATTTAATGACATCGCTCCACTCCTTTGAACCCGCAAATGCCATTTGGTAAGTACCAACCGATACTTCCTGTTCAGTGCGCTTATCGCTTCCGGTCTTCCGGTAGCTCCGTCCTTCGTTTTGAAGCTGGTAGGATATGGTGTATGAATTGTCGTCCAAACCGAGGATTCCTTCTTCATCATCCAAACGCGCCATCCCCAAAAATCTCTGGCGGGGGTCATATACATAAAATTCATAATCCCCGACCTGGTAGCGGTCGTAGCGCGGTATGTTATCGGCATCATAAAACTGGAAACTGGAGTGAAGCAGTAATCTATCGTTTAATGGATATTTCAGGTAAGCGCTTCCATCGAGGTCTTTCCATCCCGACGGCGACTGCTCTGCGATATCACCCCCTCCTTCGAGGTCGCCGATATCCCGGCGGTCAACGCCTATGGAAAGGGTTCCCGGCCCCAGACCGATTATAGAGGAGTAATTGAAAATAAGCCCATCGTCGGCAGAAGAATATGCCGTTGAAACATCCCAGCCCGGTTGGGTTGACACCTGCGGTTCGCTTATGATGTTGACCACCCCCCCGAGAGCATCGGAGCCATACATAACCGATGATGGACCTTCAACCACTTCCATGCGGACTATGCCCGCTGAGGGAATCGTATTTATATAGGGGCTGGTGCCGGTCCTGAAGGTACTGTTGTTAAGCCGGATTCCATCGGCGAGAGTGAGTACCCTTTTGCCGAACATACCGCGGATTATGGGCGCTCCGCCGCTGTGTGATGTTTTTTGCATCTCTAAGAGGGGTTGATGCCGTAAGATTTCAGCGGTTGTTGAAGGATTGTAAAATTCGATTTCGCGACGTTTGATAACCATCGTTGGAGTCGATTGTTGAAACGTCGTTCCCTCGCTGCGGGAGGCGGTTACGATTATTCCGCCAAATTTATAAAGGAGCGGATTAAGTTCAATACGCAAATTCCGTCTTTCCATGCGCGAATCGATCCTGACCACTTTGTCCTCAAAAGAAGAAGCTTTTATTTTGATTACCGGGAGAACATCATCGGGGATAATAAGTTTGAAGTTGCCTATATCATCAGAACGGGCGGCGTGGTCCAGGTTGATTAACTTGACCAGCGCTCCGGAAACCGGATTGCCCAGCGGGTCAACGAGTTGCCCCTGTATTTCATAGGGAAAAGCACAGTTACTGAATATGAAAAATAATGCCAGAGCGAGTGGAAGTCGTTTCATCTATAAACCCGTTTTTCAATTAAGACGTATATATAATGATACTATCGGACACATACAAGTGTTGCGAATCATAAATACGAAAATTAATTGCTAAAATAATAGTAATAATATATAATCGCTCAGGAAAAGGATTGGAGTTTATGAATTGTCCGCATGACGAATCGGTTATGATTTCCCTCGAGTTAAATGAGGTGGAAATCGATTATTGCACTAAATGCTCCGGTATATGGCTCGATTCCGGGGAGCTTGAGTTGATTCTCGGGGAATCGGAGGCAATGCGGAAGTTTCTCGCCTCCCTTTCAGTAAGCGGATCCCCGGGCGAGAAAAAACTTAAATGTCCAATTTGCGATAAACCGATGGATAAGGTTATCTGTGATGATGAGGGCAAGGTGATAGTTGACAGGTGCCCCAAGGGCGATGGGTTGTGGTTTGATAAGGGGGAGTTGCTGGATGTGGTAGAAGCGGGGAACCTCGCCGGGAGCGCGGAAACGATTGAATTGATAAGAGATATGTTAAAAGACAGCCTCGAAAGATAGGAGGATTCATGATAATTGCCATTGTTGTAGTCGCGCTGATTGTAATCCTGGGAGCGATGTTGGTCGGGATGTACAATAGTTTGGTGCGCCTGCGCAACCAGGTGGATAACGCCTGGTCACAAATCGATGTTCAGCTCAAACGGCGGCATGACCTTATACCCAATCTCGTGGAGACCACCAAGGGTTATATGAAACACGAACGGGAAACCCTCGACAGCGTAACCAATGCCCGCGCCAGGGCTATGGGCGCCGGGTCGGTGGGCGAGAAAGCCGAAGCGGAAACCGAACTCGGTTCGGCGTTGAACAGATTTATGCTGGTGGTGGAAAACTATCCGGATTTGAAAGCCAACCAGAATTTTCTCGCCTTACAGGAGGAACTGACCTCCACCGAGAATAAAATCGCCTTTGCCCGCCAGGGTTACAACGACCAGGTCTTGTTCTACAATAACAAGATCCAGATGTTTCCTTCGAATATCCTCGCCGGGATGTTCAATTTCGGCAAGCGGGAATATTTCGAGATAGAGGACCGCGGCGAGCGTGAAGCCCCGGAGGTGAAGTTCTAAGAGTATGTGGGAATTAATAAGGGCGAACAAACGTAAATCATTTATCCTCATAGCACTGATGGGTACTGTGCTGTTACTGCTGGGTTACTTCATCGGTGAATATTACTCTCCCGGAGCCGGATTCGGCGGGATGGCATTGGCGTTCATTCTCTGGGCTTTCATGGCATTTGTCAGCTATAGCTCCGGCGATTCGATACTACTGCTGGCCAGCAGGGCTAAGGAAGTTACCCCGAAGGTCCACCAGCAGTTATTCAATGTGGTCGAGGAGATAAAAATTGCCGCCAACCTGCCCAAGATGCCCAAAATATATATAATAGATGAGGAAGCGCCCAACGCGTTCGCTACCGGACGGAATCCAGAAAACAGCGCCGTTGCCGTTACCGCCGGTTTGCTGGCTCGATTAAACCGTGATGAATTGCAGGGGGTGATCGCGCATGAGATAGGCCATATCCGTAACCGGGATATACTATTTGTAACCATGGCCGGCGTTACCCTGGGAGCGATCGTATTGATATCCCAGATTTTCCTGCGCAGTATGTTTTTCATGGGCGGACATTCCCGGCGTACGCGCTCCCGTTCGGATAGCGGTGGCGGCCAGCTTCAGCTTATTATGGTCGCCGCGGCCATAATCCTCGCTATCCTCGCCCCTATCATGGCCCAGATGCTTTATTTCGCCCTTTCCCGAAAGCGTGAATACCTCGCCGATGCCACTTCGGCAAGATTAACCCGTTACCCTGAAGGATTGGCATCCGCGCTGGAGAAGATATCAAAATCGAACGTGGAGATGAAAACGGCTAATAAGGCTACGGCTCCCATGTATATCGTCAGCCCCTTCGTCAAAGTGCGCCAGAAGATGGCATCGTGGTCGTCGACTCATCCCCCCACCGAAGAGAGGATACGCATCCTGAGGAACATGATGCATGGCGCAAACTATGTCGATTACCAGAATGCCTACAACGAGGTAAAGGGTAAATCAGCATCACTAATTCCTCCATCGGCGCTGGAGGATAAAGAAAAAGTGGAGGTGCGCCAGAGGGGAGAAAAGCTTTCGGCCGAGAATAAGAAAAGACAGAAGCGGGACCTCGATGATTTAATCCGTACGGTAAATAAATTCGCGTTCGTTGTCTGTGCGTGCGGTTTGAAGATGAAGGTACCTCCCGAATTTAAGGATGATAAAGTGAAGTGTCCCCGATGCGGGCGGGATAACCCAATACCCGCTCCGGAGATAATAGCGGCGGCGGAAGCGGCATCGCGGGCCCGGAAAAGGCCGAAGTAGGTTCTAAAACTGTAACTACCGCGAAATAACCATTGACCATTGAAATCGAGGATTTGCTTTTATAGCTTTTATTCCCTCACATTATCCAATTTTAAAGATTGCGCTTAAAGCGTCGATTCCTTAATTTAGCGGAAAGTAAATCATAGCATTGAGGGCAGTATGAGAATAATGAAGTTTTTTTTAATTGCTTTTCTAATCGGAGCCGTAGTCCCATTCAGCGCGGCTGTTTCATCCGATAACGCCGCCAAATTAAGCTTCTTTATCGGCGATGTAAACACCCGCGCCAAAACAAATGCCGGCTGGAAGAAAGCAGTTTTGAACCAGGAACTTACGCTTGACTCCGAGGTTAAAACCGGCGCCGAATCGCGGGCGGAGCTGACTTTTCCATCGGAAAGCGTTATTCGAATCGGCGAGCACGCGCATTACAAGCTGGAAACCCTGGATGTTTCCCGGGACGAAAACGATACCGAGGTATCCATTTTCAAGGGGCGTCTTTGGGCAAAAGTTAAGAAATTCGCCGGCAAGGACAACAAGTTCAAAGCGCGCACAACTACCGCGGTGGCGGCGGTTCGAGGAACTGTTTTCCGGGTAGACGCCTTACCCGATTCGATAACCGAGATTTATGTTTATGAGGGTATGGTGGAAGTCGGCGGTCCGCGGTGGGCTCCGGAGTATGGCAAACCCCGCAAGTGGGGAGCCCCCAAAGAGGTTAAAGGTCCCAAGCAGGTTAGTATCGATGAATGGACGGAGATAGTCCGTGCCCAGCAGAAACTTGTGGTCGGTCCTCAGGGATTGGTGGAGAAAACCCAGTTCGACCTCGAGAAGGATAAACAGGACGAATGGGTGGCATTTAACTTGAAGCGCGATAAGATGGTGGACAGCGGCGACTCCGAACCGATAAAGATGCCGAAGGAAGAATAGAATCCTTTGTTGAGATAACAATTCTATCCCTGAGTTAACTTCATCCCATAACGATTGTGATTACCATAGCCAAAATTCGCGAAGGCAGTATCGCCGAACTTTCCGGTATACCCGCGGGTTCCGTTCTTATTTCTATCAATGAAAACATTATTTCCGATTACGTGGATTTTATTTACCATTCCGGTGATGATTACCTGGAACTACTAATTAGACATCCGGATGGAGAAGAATATATATACGAAATAGAACGCGATGATGACGCCGACCTCGGCTTGGAGTTTGTTCAGGATAAGATACGTTGTTGCGGAAACAAATGTATATTCTGTTTTATTGACCAGCTTCCCAAAGGACTGCGCAAGAGCCTTTATATAAAGGATGAGGATTACCGTCTTTCATTTATGGATGGCAATTTCATTACCCTGACCTCGGTGGGAAAAAAGGATATCGAGAGAATTATCGAATATCACCTATCGCCTATATATGTTTCTGTTCATGCTACCGATGAAAACCTTCGCCGTCTGATGCTCGGCAGAAAGAAAATCCGACCGGTCATGGAAACGTTGGAAAAGTTAACCTCTTCTGGTATAGAGGTGCATACCCAGGTTGTATTATGCCCCGGTTACAATGACGGCGGTCAGCTGGATAAGACAATTGATGATTTATGTTCGCTCCGCCCATACTTGAAATCACTGGGAATAGTTCCTGTTGGATTAAGCGCTTTCCGGGAAGAACTGCCCCAATTAACTCCGGTTGATGAGAAGATAGCGGCTGATTTAATCGAAAGATATGGTCCGGGAGAACAGCAGAGATTCCGCGTAGATTATGAAGATGGCTTTTTGTACCTCGCCGATGAATTCTACCTTCTCGCTGGAAAGGATGTCCCCGACAATAAATACTACGATGATTATACCCAATTCGAGAATGGTATTGGGATGTTAAGGTTGTTTTTGGATGATTTCGCCAATGAGAAAGAAAGGCTTAGTGAAATCACGGTCAAAAAAGAGTTGAATGTGGCTATAGTTACGGGTAAGTTAATGGAAGGCATTTTCAGGAAGGATGTAATCCCGGAATTGAGAAAGAGGCTTCCCGCATCGGAAATAGGGTTGTTGGCTGTGGAGAACAAACTACTTGGAGATAAAATCACGGTAAGCGGGCTTATCGGAGGAAAAGATATAATCGAGCAATATAAGCGTAAAGAATTGAAATATGATTATCTGCTATTACCTCCCAATTGCGTTAATAGCGATGAGCTGTTTCTCGATGATTACACACCAAAGAAGATTGCTGTCGAGACCGGCGCAGAAGTGAAATTAGGTTCTTATAGTATCATAGATAGTTTTCTCGATTTAATCGAGGAGCGAAACTGATGGCGGTCCCTGTTGTCTCCATAATCGGTTTGCCTAATGCCGGAAAATCGACAATGTTCAACCGGCTAATTGGCAGGCGTGTGGCTATTGTCGATTCTACTCCCGGAGTTACACGTGACCGCGTGTATGGGTACGGCGAGTGGAACGGCAGGCAGTTTCATTTGATTGATACCGGCGGCTTTTTACCCACCGACAAGAGCAAAATCAACGTGGCTGTCATGGAGCAAGCACAGATCGCGTTGGAGGAGTCGGATCTGGTGCTTTATCTTATTGACGGAAAGAGCGGTCCCATGCCCGATGATTGGGAACTTACCGACATGGTGCGCAAGTATAGGCGCAAAGTATTACTGGCCGTAAACAAGATGGATGTTTCCGATGAATTCATGGATATCAACGATTATTACCGTCTCGGACTTGGTGAACCGGTTTCAGTTTCCGGCGCCACCGGCAGGGGAACCGGCGAGTTGCTCGACAGGCTGGTAGAGGAACTTCCCGATTCTGAGGCGTTGATCAAAGATGTTGAGGGGATCAGGATTGCTATACTGGGCAGGCCCAATGTCGGTAAATCTTCGATAGTAAACGCCCTCGTCGGGCACAACAAACAGGTCGTTGATGATGTCCCCGGGACCACCCGCGACGCGGTGGATACGTACCTGAAATTTCATGGGCAGGATTTCACTTTAATAGATACCGCGGGATTGCGCCGTAAAGCCAGGGTAAAAGATTCGCTTGAATATTACACCGTTCTCCGGACCATGAGAAGCATCGAACGCGCCGATATTTGCTTGCTTTTAGTGGATGCCGGTGAAGGGATAATCAGCCAGGACTTGAAAATAGCCGACCAGATAATCGAAGCATACAAACCTATGGTTGTAGTGGTCAACAAGTGGGATTTGATAAGCGGAAAGCAGACCGAGGAATATTCAAAGCAGGTTTATGATAAAAATCCGGATTTCCAGGCATACCCTCTGTTCTTTACGTCGGCACTGACCCGGAAGCGTTTGCCGAAGCTGTTGCCGTTGGTGATGGATGTATATGCTGAGTACACCAAGAGAATCCCCACCTCAGAGCTTAATGACATAATCCTTGGCGAGTTGCGGGCTACCCCTCCGCCGGCTGTGGGAGGAAGGTTTATTAATTTCTATTATCTTACCCAGTTTGAAACCGCCCCGCCCTCGTTTTTATTCTCGGTGAATAAACCCGAAAATATAGTGGCCAGTTATCACCGGTTTATCGTGAACCGCCTGAGGTTTCATTTTGGTTTTACCGGCTCACCCATAAAATTGAAATTCAAAAAGCGCGGCAAGAACCAATGATAGAATTTATTTCCGCATTGATAATAAGCTATCTCGCAGGCGGAATCCCTACCGCGATTATCGCCGGAAAAATACTCAAAGGTATCGACATCCGGGATTATGGCTCCGGTAATGCCGGCGCTACCAATGTCTTCCGGGTACTCGGTCCTGTACCGGCTATCGCGGTGATACTTATCGACGCAGGGAAAGGCGTTTTGGCCGTTCTGTTGATATCAACGATTGTCCCGCCTTCCTTTATAAACGACGTTGACGGTGTTAGGATTATATGCGGGTTGGCGGCGATTTTAGGTCACAACCTCCCGGTTTGGGCAGGTTTCCGGGGGGGGAAAGGAGTGGGAACCGGCGCGGGCGTTATGTTCAGCGTACTTCCGCTGGAAACCGGTATCGCGGTTTTGTGTTTCGCTGTTGTGGTGGCGTTAACACGTTATGTATCCCTCGGCTCTATGATTGCCGCGACTGTTCTGCCGGTGTTGTTATTGATTGAAAAATTTTACCTTGGATATGTTATTTCGGATATTTTGTTAGGTGTTTGCATTTTCACCTGTCTTTTTGTAATTATATCCCACAGGTCAAATATTCGCAGGTTAATCGCAGGGAAGGAAAACAAAATCGGCAAGCGGGTTAAATTATGAAAAACCGTATTAAAAACTGGAGCCGAACCAAGATAGTCGCTACTATCGGACCGGCATCGGATAAGGAAGATGTACTCAAAAAGATGATACAGACCGGTATGGATGTCGTCCGGCTCAATTTTTCCCATGGCACCATAGAATCCCATTCCGAATCAGTAAAACGAATAAAAAAGATCTCACAAGATGCAGGCAAGAATGTGGCCATCCTTCAGGATTTGCCCGGGCCAAAAATCAGGTTGGGCAAGATGCGTGAGAATGTAGTTGTTAAAAGGGGAGACCTGTATACATTCGTCAAACGGAATGTTGTCGGCGATGAAAAACGGGCATCCATCAATTACACTTCCCTTTTTAAAAGCGATTTGAAGGAGGCACGACTGCTTATCGATGACGGCAGGGTGGAGATGAGGGTTGTAAAGCAGGGCAAGGAGAGCCTGGAGTGCAAGGTCGTTTATGGAGGTGTATTAAAAGACCATAAGGGAATAAATATCCCCGCGGTACGCCTTAAAATTCCCTCGGTAACAAAATCAGACTATCAATATCTCGACGCCGGCATGAAAATGGGCGTTGATTTAGTTGCCCTGTCATTTGTGCGTTACCCGGATGATATACGCAAGGTACGCCGATATCTCAAGCGTCATGGTTATTCGGCATTCCTGATATCCAAGATTGAAAAAATGGAAGCGGTTGATAATATAGACAGGATTATAGATGTATCCGATGGAATAATGGTTGCCCGTGGAGACCTCGGAGTGGAGATTCCCCTCATTGAAGTTCCAAATATCCAGAAGATGATTATCGCCAAATGCAATCGGGCCGGCAAACCAGTTATTACCGCTACCCAGGTTCTGGAATCGATGATAGGAAATCCGTCGCCTACCCGCGCGGAGGCCGCCGACGCGGCTAATGCTGTGTATGACGGCACCGATGCCCTTATGCTTTCCGGCGAAAGCAGTGTCGGCAAATACCCGGCTGGAGCGGTAAAATTCCTGAATGCTATCTCCCGCACGGTGGAAGAATCTATTACCCCGGATATGGTTGCCGCCAAACGCGCCGATGATATCGGCGATGAAATCGCCACTAATATAGGATTATCCGCGGTTAAAATCGCTCAGAATACGCAGTCGAAGCTGATTCTTACACCAACGCGCACCGGCCGCACCGCGAGGCTTGTTTCGCGCTTTCGGCCGGCGGTACCGGTAATAGCATTGACCGATGACCCTCAAGTGGAAAGAGAATTACACCTTTCGTTCGGCGTTATTCCCCTGATGGTGGACCGGGATTATGTTTTCAATGTTTTTCTGATAGAAATGAAAAAGATGGTCCTCGACCTAAAATTGGCTAATAAAGGTGATAAGATTGTGATATGTTCAGGTTCGCCCGGAAGCGAAAAAGGCGAGACAAACCTTTTAACTGTAGAACAGTTGTAGTATGGCTGAGAAATTGAACATTACAGTTTTAGGCGGTGGAAGCTGGGGTATAGCATTCGCCGTCCATCTCCTTAAATGCGGACATAACTTGCGTCTATGGGAGTTCAACCCCGATGACGCCCGTATGCTCAAAACCCGCCGTGAACACCCTGATAAACTGCCGGGCATCGGGATACCCGAAGGTATTTATATTACCGATAATTTATTCAATACTATAGATGGTTCTAATATCCTGTGCCTGGTGGTGCCGTCGCATACTGTCCGGGAAGTTTGCGGGAAGCTGAAAAAGGCGGTTAAACATGCGCCGATTATTGTCAATCTTGCCAAGGGACTGGAGTTTCCATCTCTTAAGCGGATGTCGGAAGTTGTCTTCGAAATTATGGGTATGGATTTTGAGAACAGAGTAATGACTCTCTCCGGACCATCTCATGCCGAGGAGGTCGCACGGGAAATACCAACAACGGTAACCCTTGCCGGGGATGAGATAGAAAATCTCGAATTTGTCCAGGAAGCATTCAATTCCACCGATTTCCGGGTTTACACCAACCTTGATTTGCTCGGTGTTGAACTTGCGGGGTCCCTGAAAAATATAATAGCCATAGCCGCCGGTATTTGCGATGGCCTTGGTTTCGGGGATAACACCAAAGGCGCCCTGCTTACCCGCGGTTTAACCGAGATAACCCGCCTGGGTATGGCTATGGGAGCCCAGCAGGAAACATTCGCCGGGCTTTCCGGAATAGGCGACCTCATCACCACCTGTCTCAGCAGACATTCCCGGAACAGGCTTGTAGGTGAAAAGATGGGCAAAGGGATGAAGCTTGATGAGATATTGCGCGACATGAAAATGGTTGCCGAGGGAGTAAGAACCACCCGGGCGGCGGTTGAGTTGGCAGATAAGTATCATGTCGATATGCCCATTACCATGGAGATGTATAATATATTGTTTGAAGATAAATCGCCGCTCGAAGCGGTCAGTTCACTAATGAGCAGACAGCCGAAACCGGAGGTAAGGCATGGCTGAGAAGCAAGATTTCGTTTTTGAGGAAGGCGTTCAGCGCTTGGAGGAAATCGTTGACAGGCTTTCCTCCGAAGAGGTATCATTGGAAGAATCGTTTAAACTTTACGAGGAAGGTTCCGCTTTAGTCAAAAAGTGCGCCGAAATCCTGACGCAGTATGAAGGCAAGATAAAAACCCTGGTTGGTGACGCCGATAAAGGTTTTAAGGCTGAGTGAGATGAAGAAAATTGGGATTACAGCGAATATAAAAAGGCCTCAAACATCTGAGGCCATCAGGAAGTTAATTGATTGGTTGGATGAACATGGCGGGGAGTATTATCTCGACATCCAGTTGAAAGATGTTATCGACTCCGCTGAAGCTTTAATTCCCAAAGAACAGTTAAGCGCAAAATGCGATTGCATCCTTTCCCTCGGCGGAGACGGCACCATGCTGGCTACCGCCCGGGCCGTGGGCAGTTCCGGAACTCCCATACTGGGAATAAACCTTGGTTCTCTTGGGTTTCTCACTCAACAGCCCGAAAAAGCGCTTATCAGTTCCCTTGAACAAATATTCAATGATAATTTCGAGATTGAAAAACGTATGGTCCTGGAGGCCCGCACCGAACCCCCGGTGGATACCGGTAAGTTTTTTGCCTTAAACGATGTGGTTATAGACAGGGGAGCGGTTTCAAGGCTTATAACAATAAATGTGGCTTCGAAGTATGAAGAGGTGAATTCCTACCGCGCAGATGGGCTGATAATCTCCACTCCTACCGGTTCTACGGCTTACAACCTTGCCGCCGGCGGTCCAATTGTCCACCCGGCAATGAACGCAATTATCATCTGTCCGATATGTCCCCATACCTTGACCCAGCGTCCATTGATACTGTCCGGCGATTTAACGCTGGAAATGACCGTGGTCAATACCCCCGGCGTGGTTTCGCTGACCATTGACGGCCAATTGTCATATTCACTCGATTCCCATCATAAGGTTATTGTACGCGCCGCCGGGCATACCATTAACCTGATAAAATTCGAAGATTCATCATTCTTCGATGTCCTCCGCCACAAGCTTCATCTCGGTCGTTTTCCAAAAATAGGTATATAGTTGCCGTAGATTCTCGTTTATGTTATATTGGGATACGGATGGCATATATGTTAAAACGTCTGCGCGTAAAGAATTTCGCATTAATAGAAAACCTTGACCTCGATTTTTCGGATAAGTTCAATGTACTTACCGGGGAAACCGGCGCCGGAAAATCGATTATAATCGGCGCGTTGAACCTGCTTTTCGGGGAGAGGGCGTCATCGGAGATGTTCCGCGAGGGCGCCGGTGAGTTGTTCGTCGAGGGGAATTTCGACAGCTCCGACTCCGAGGAAGGACTTATAATCCGCCGGGAGATGCAGAGGGGCGGGCGAAGTTATGTTTTTATAAACGATAAGCAGGTTACCCTGCAGACCCTGCGCGAAACAATATCCGGCCTTGCCGAACTTATGGGGCAACACCAGCATCAAACCCTTCTCAATCCTGCCAACCATGTGGAAATCCTCGACCGGTTTGGGGATATAGATCAGGAGTTGATTGATTTCCGTTCACATCTTAGCGGTTGGAAAGAGCTTAAACAGGAAATCGAGGAATTGACGGCTTCCCGAAGGGAACTTCTTCAGCGCGTTGATTTTCTCAAGTTTCAACTTTCGGAGATTGATGGGGCAAACCTGCGTGAAGATGAGGAGGAAGAACTCAATCGCGAAAGGTCGATTCTAAAAAACGCGACTACCCTCAAGGAAGCCTCCGCTCAATTATACTCCCTGCTTTATGATGATGAGAATTCGATTTACGAACTTTACAACAGGTGCCGGGAGCATTACCGGCGAATCACCGCTATCGATGATAATTTCCCGCTAAAAAGCGAGGATATGGACAACCTGGGGCTTCTTGCCGAGGAGTTGGGCAGGAGCGCGGCGAGCTACAGCGATGATATCGAAGACGATCCAAACAGGCTGGAGTGGATCGAGGAAAGGCTGGCGGAGATCGAAGCATTGAAGCATAAGTATGGAAAGGACGTTTCCGCCATTATCGAATACGCCCGGGAAATTGCCGGAGAAGTAGATATCTCCGAAAACTTCGACAGCCGGATAGAGGAACTCAGGGATGATTTGGCTAAACGCACGGCTGACCTTGTTGCAGTTGGTCTGCAACTTGGCAAAAAGCGTGAAAAAGCGGCGGAAAAACTCGCGGGCAGATTGAAGGAATCTCTGTCGATGATGGGCATGAAAAAGATGCAGTTCGCGGCCCGCTTTGAACCCCCTGATACCGGTGAAAGGATTGAGCACGATGAAGTGGAATATACAGTAAACGAGGACGGCCTGACCACACCGGAGTTTTTCATCGCGCCTAATATCGGTGAAGGTTTGAAACCGCTTCGCAAGATAGCTTCCGGCGGGGAGATATCACGTATAATGCTGGCCATAAAAACCGCGCTGGCTGAAAAAGATAAAGTGCGCCTGCTTATTTTCGATGAGGTTGACACCGGCATCGGCGGCGATATCGCCAACAAGGTCGGACGTTTGCTCAAGGAGCTTGCCGGGAGCCACCAGGTAATATGTATAACTCACCTTCAGCAGATAGCATCACTGGCGGATGAACATTTCTGTGTCGCCAAGAAAATGAGCCAAAAACGCACGTTAACATTCGTGAAAAAACTCGAGGGTGAGGAGCGGATATCGGAGATAGCTCGCTTGATATCCGGAGATTCCCAATCATCCACTTCGAGGGAATTCGCCGAGAAACTTCTTTCTAAATCTGACAGGGAATAATATGTCCAGGGTGAAGGGGCCATTTTTAACTATTCCCAACGCGGTTACTATACTTAGAGGAATTTTGGTCGTTCCGGCCATATACCTGTGGGTACAGGGAACTCCATCGGGAATGAGCATCGCTATAATCCTCGGGATTATAATTATTGCCTCCGATATTTTCGATGGCTACATAGCCCGCAAAACAGGTTCGGTTACCGACTGGGGCAAGGTATTGGATCCCCTAATAGATAAATTCTGCATCCTCGCCGTTGTGGTTATGGCTGTTATTTATAAAGGTTTCCCCCTTTACGCGGCGATAATAATCGTAGGGAGGGATGTTTTGATAGTACTTGCCGGCGTGATTCTTTTTAAAAAGCGTCATAAGCCGTCAGCAGCCCATCCAATAGGCAAATGGACGGCGTTTATAATTGCGGTAACTTTGCTGAGTTATTTTCTGGACATGGATTCTATTAAGGAATATTTATTGATATTATCGCTTATTATGGTCTTCATTTCCGGGGGCTTCTATTTTTTCCGGGCGCTGAAAATGTACAGGGAACCAACTAAATACGGGGATGAATGAGCAAGCGTAATAAAAACCTGTGGGGTTTGGCGGCGGGATTTTTATCCGTACTGATTGTCGTGGTACTCAGTGAGAGTTTACTGTATGATATCGTCGCTTCATTTGAGTCCAAGACCCTTGACTGGAGATTCGTGTACCGTGAACGTATGCGCGATGAACGCCCCCCCATTGAGGATATCGTTGTAGTCGATATCGATGAAAGAAGCCTCGAGAAATACGGCCAGTTTCCATGGTCGAGAGGTTACCACGCTGATTTAATCGAATATCTTATTGAAGACGGAGCCCTCGGAGTAGCATTCGATATTCAGTTTTTCGACGCGCCCGATGATTCCGCGGGCAATACACGGTTCGTCTCCGCTGTTAAAAATACTGGAATGGTAATAAACGCGGTAGCGCTGTACCCTGAGGACAAAGAACGTTTCCGCTACCGGATGCAGACCAACCCTTATGAGAAATACATTCCAGATGCTGTAGGATTTGAAGACCTTAAACCCGTACAATTTGAAAGGGTGGACGGTCCTTCGATGGAACTTGCTAAAGCCTCTGCCGCCCTCGGATTCGTTAATTTTATCCCTGACCTCGATGGGGTTACCCGCAGATTACCTCTGGCGCTAAAAGCGGCTGATGATATTTTCTTTTCGCTTTCAATTTCCGCCGTCCACGCGCTCGTAAACGGCTATCAACTCGGTGCCCTCAGATATAAAGACGGATTTCTATTTCCATCGGAAGACATTGCCGTTCCCGTCGATGAGTACGGCAATTTTATTATCAACTATGTCGGACCGCCGAAAAGCTTCCGTTATATTTCATATTACGATGTCCGCGAACAACGCCTCCCGCCCGGCTATTTCGAGGGCAGATTTGTTTTGGTAGGCACATCAGCGCGAGGGCTTTCTGATTTAAAGATTACTCCGCTTTCCAATGAATTCCCCGGAGTTGAGATTCACGCCAATGTTATGTACAACATCCTGACCGGGGATTACCTGCGTAAACTGTCCCCATGGATACTCTTGCCGATTATAGCGCTTGTTAACCTTATCCTTGGATTAGTCTTCTACCGGAGCGGGCCATTCTGGGGAATTGGACTTTTTATACTCTGCTCGGTTGGATATTTCATCTTCGTAATTCTCATGTTTAACAACAACTCCCTTGAAGTTGACCTGGTAAGGCCGATTTTCCTGTTTTCACTAACATATATACTGGTAGTTGTTCATCGTTACTTTGGAGAGGAGCAGGAGAAGAAACGTTACCGGGGAATCCTCCAGCATTATGTCGCTCCCACGGTGGTCAAGCACATAGTCGATAATATCGAACAGTTTAAGCTGGGCGGTGAATCCCGTGAATTGACCATGCTCTTCTCCGACATCGAAGGTTTTACCGAGATTTCCGAGAAATTGACCGCCCCTCAGCTCGTTTCATTCCTGAATGAATATACCACCATCCAGACCGAAGCCGTCTTCGAATATTATGGCACCCTCGACAAATATATAGGCGACGCCCTCGTGGTAATTTTCGGCGCCCCCGAGTTTCACCTGGAGGTCAACTATGCCGAATGCGCGTGCCGAGCCGCCTTAAAGATGTCCGAAAACGACAAAAAAATTTCCGGAAAATTCAAGAACATGGGAGTCGGGAATGTCCATACCCGAATCGGAATTAACACTGGCGAAGTTGTCGTAGGCAACATGGGTTCCAATATAAGGTTTTCCTATACCGTAATCGGCGACCATGTCAATCTCGCCTCCCGGCTGGAAGGTTTGAATAAGGAATACCGTACCGATATTATTATATCCGAAATGGTGCGCCAGTATACTTCGAAAGCCTTCATAACCCGCGAACTGGACCTGGTGAAGGTTAAAGGCCGCTCCAAACCGGTAAGGATTTACGAATTAGTAAAATACGGCGAGATGGATAGCGAAACCGAGAAATTTCTGAAAGCCTTTTCAAAAGCATTGGGATACTACCGCCAGCGCCAGTTCGATAATGCCTGCGAAGCCTTCAAAAAAGTTCTCGAAATCCATTCTGATGACGGTCCCGCGCAGGTTTTTTCCGAAAGATGCCGCATCCTCGCTCAAAACCCGCCGCCGGAGGATTGGGACGGAGTATGGGTCATGCGCACAAAATAAAAATTTATGTTGCATTGCATAATAAATCATGCTATAATTGAAAAAATGAAAATCAGGAGGATATATGGATAATTTAGGAAGAGCTTTCACATTTATGTTCGAGGATAAAAGTTGGCCCGGTAAGGTACTTCTGGGCGGTGTTTTTGTCCTTTTGTCGAGTATTCTGATAGGAATACCTTTCGTGGTCGGTTACCTGCTGGAATTAGCGCGGAGAGCCTACGAGGGCAACGAAGTCCCTCTGCCGGAATGGGATAACATGGGTGACAAATTCACCCAGGGATTGATTTTCTCGATCATATTATTGATTTACAGTATCCCCGGCATAATTCTGCAGGTTGTTCCATGCCTCGGCACCTGTCTTGGAGGCATCTACGCCATAGCGGTTGCCCTTGTTCTGCCACACCTGATGGTGCGATTCGCCGTTAATCGTGATTTCAATGAAGCTTTTAAATTCGAAGCCTTATTCGATTTCGTCAAGGAAAACATCGGCGACATAGTAATCGTAGTTCTGATAGCCCTCGGTATGCATATCATATCCTGGTTTGGCGTTATCCTGTTGGTCATCGGTGTCTTTTTCACCCTCTTCTGGGCATGCCTGGGCAAAGCGTACCTCTTTGGCAAATTGATGCAGAAGGTCGATTCAGTAGCTGTCGTGGTCGAGGAGACGACTACCGATACCCCCGACAGCGAAGGCGGAGAGACGACTGAACGGTAAACAGAGTAAAAGTCTGGCAAGGGCTGAACGCGTTAGCGAAAACCTGGCCGGTCTGATTGTAAAAAGCTCTTCGACAATTGTTACAATATTAGTTTTCCTCCCCCTGTTTGGCTTTTTAGCTGAACCGGTATTGCGGCAATGGGGATACATATACACAGCCGGCCTCCTGCGGTCGGCTTTTTCGTTAAATTGCCACCAGATACCATCGAGATGCCCTTCCCTGTGGGGAATTCCAGCGATTATATGTTTTCGATGCTTAGGCTTTTACATCGGCGTGGTTGCCGGATGGTCTTCGGCGCTAATCCTGAAACCATCGGCTATAAAAAGGGCGGCGCTTTTTACTTTAGCCGCGTTCGCGGTTAATGGTATCGATGCTCTCGGCATCGGATTGTCTTTGTGGGACTGGAATAATTGGGTCAGGTTTGGACTGGGGTTCGCCGCTGGAATAGGACCGGGTTTTATACTGATGGCCGGTGTTCGGGAGGCATCGAAACGATATTTATCTAAACCCGGCGATGTATGATAAATACAAACCGATTATATCATTTCCCCAGAAATATGAAATTATAGCCCCAATCGCCAGGAACGGGCCATAAGGTATACGCCTTGTTTCGTCATCCCTGGAAAGCAGAGCCAGCATAAGCATTCCGCCCACAGCCCCTACGAACGATGAAATTACCAATGTTAAAAGAACGCCTTGCCATCCAACAAACGCGCCGATCAGGGCCGCCAGCTTGATATCCCCTCCGCCCATACTTTCCTTTTTAAATACAAAATCGCCGACTATCGCGATTATATATAATGTAACCCCGCCGGCTAAAAATCCGATTAGCGATTGCCAGATATCGATTCCTCCGGGCAGTAATGAAAACCCTATGCCCAGAATCATCCCCGGATAGGTAATCCTGTCCGGTATTATGTAATAATCGAGGTCGATAAATGTTACCACAAGGCATATCGATACCAGAAATATAGCCGGAATTAACTGGAGGTTGAATCCCACATGGTAAAAAGAGAGCCAGAATAAAAACGCGGTCAATGCTTCAATAAATGGATAGCGGAGACTGATTTTCTTTCCGCAGAAACGGCATTTGCCCCGAAGAAAGATATAGCTTAAAATTGGAATGTTATCATAAGCCCGCACCGGCTCACTGCATTTAGGGCAATGAGAGCCGGGCGTGAGTATGGATTGATTATTGGGCAGTCTGAATATCACAACATTAAAGAAACTGCCCAGGATCAATCCGAAAGCTATCACTATATAAGGCATGAAATTGTCTGCTATAGGACACAAAACAATCGAATTGTATATTAAGTATTTAGTTCGGTCAACATAAAATAAAATTATCAGCTGTCAACGTCGTTAGTGGTATTAACCAGCGCGCCGGTCTGATCGATAGTCCATACGTCATTGGTTGCGTCGTCGTCAAGATTCGCGGTGGCTGTACACGTAAAAGCATTCACCGCGGCGACCATTGCGTAACTGTACCGCGCGCCTGGTTGAATCTGCACGCCGATTGTACCGAAAGCGTTAGGCGCCCCCGATGACGCGGTTAAACCGTTGCATACGTAGGTGTCATATTCCTGGCGGTATGCCCTCTGCATTGAATAAATCTGCTTTAATAATTGCTTTGCTTCGGTTTGTTTTGATTTAACAGTTGATTGCATGAAACGCGGTATCGCCAAAGCTGAAAGAATACCGATGATAACAACGACTATCATTAATTCGATTAATGTAAACCCTTTCTGCTGATTTACTTTTTCCCGTTTACCCATTTTAATCTCCTCGTTAATATTTTCCTGCATATTAAAAAAAGCCGGAGCGTATTGCCCCGGCTCTGTAAACCATTGCGTCGCCATTCGATTAACTGTCGACGTCGTTGGTGGTGCAGGTCAAAGCGCCAGTCTGGTCAATGGTCCAGACATCGTTGGTAACGTCATCGTCAAGGTTACCGGTGGCGGTACAGGTAAATGTGTTCTGAGCGGCAACCATTGCATAGGTGTAACGGGCGCTGGACTGGATTTCCACGCCGAGAGTAGTAAAGCCGTTCGGGGCGCCCGAGGACGCGGATAAACCGTTACAGGCATAAGTGTCGAACTCCTGGCGATAAGCGCGCTGCATTGTGTAAATCTGCTTTAAGAGCTGTTTGGCTTCCGACTGCTTGGACTTGGTTGTAGCCTGCATAAATCTCGGAATAGCGAGGGCGGCCAAAATACCGATGATGACCACGACGATCATCAGCTCGATAAGTGTGAAACCCTTCTGGTTCTTTTTGGATCTGATTTTACTAAGCATCTCACCTCTCCTTTTGTTTAGTTCGGTTTTAAGCTTCGCGGCTATTCGCGCAACGCGCGTGCCGATGTTAAACTTGTCCCCGATTATTCCAATTTATTTCTAAAGCTATATCGCATATTATCTTAAAATTCTTTTTCAACTTCATTCCGATTTCAATTTTCGCTGAGTCAGCCAAAATCATTGCGTTTTGCAATTGCGTTTTGCAAATTGCAATTATCAATTCTGCGAATCATCGGATACGCATGCCAGCGTACCGGTATTATCAATTCTCCATACGTCGTTTGTCGGGTCATCATCCAATCCCGTAGCGGTGGCTACCACATTGAAATTGTTAGGGTTACCGGTTAAAGCGTAGTGATAACGGGCATTCTCCATTATCTCCACTTTTATAGCCAGCATACTGAAATTCCCCCGATTGGCAATCGATGAGTCTGCCGAAATGGTTGAGCCGTCCGAAGGCCAATAATGCCCGTATTCCTGAAAATAAGCGCGTTCAAGAGTATAAATCTGCTTCAGAATCCCCTTGGCTTCGGACTGTTTAACCTTCGTAGTAGCCGTTAAATATCTCCCAATAGCAAGCGCGGCAAGTATTCCCACAATCACGACAACGATCATCAGTTCGACAAGCGTGAAACCCCTCTTGTTCTTAATTGAGTTCATGCCTGGTTTCCTGTTGAAATTCATTGTCTATTATAGTCTTATATTCCTTAATCATATCGGCCGAATTCGGGTCGATATTAATTAGCTCATTAAAACATCGCTCCGCCTCGGCTTCCTTTCCGTTCGCGTGGAAATATATACCGCGATTTATGAGCCACTCCGCGTAAAATCTCATCGAGTGGCTGTCATTTTTATAATGTGGAAACAAACGCAGTTGAGGGGATGAAAACTGTTGTTGACCGCCCCCGTTAAAACTATACATAATACCGTCGGTTGTCAGCGCTGGCGCTAATCCAAGCAGGGCCGGCGAGAATTCCACGATTAACCGCTTCTTGTATTTTTCGATAATCCGATTTAATAATTCATAACGATCTGCACCGGCTGAACTCTCCAATTGCAGGATGCCGCTTAGTTTTTCCCGGTACCATCGTTTATCCAGCAAACCGATGTCCACAACCTTAACCCCATCGAAGTTTTCATCGGTATTTATCTTATAATCGAGAAGAAACTTGCTGTTAACCGAACTACAGAGGACCACGCTGTCTTTTTTGAGCGACAAAGACATAGCTTCCATCAAACGTTCCGCCCGGTCATAACCCCTTAAACTGAAGGTCAAGTTAGATGTACTCAGCATCAACAGGAAGAAAACCGTAATAGAAAATGCAAGCGAATAGGGAAGTGAACCAATTTTGCGGCTCAACGATAGCTTCGCCCTGCTTATGTGCAAGATCCTTATCCAGCCGATAGCCGACAGCACGAACATTACCCCAACCGAAGGCAATAGGTAACCGTGTAAATCCTGGTATTCATAGAAATACGATTCAAAAAATATTATCGATAAACAGTTGGCCCCGATAAGAACAGCAATTCCCGCCGCAATCCGTGTTGTGTACCGGTACAACCATATAAAACCGGTGATCGCTCCAGCCAAGCCGATGATTCCAAGCTGTTTATAAAGTAAACCAACGGCAAATGATATAGCGTCGTAAAGATGTAAGATCGAAAATGTTCCTGATGGAATGCCAAAATCCGATGAGAACAGAATCGCCAAAGTTCCGCTTAGTCCTTCCGGAGCTCCCCAGAAATATCCGCTTCCGGCCGCGTATCGGAGAGGGATGTACATAACTACCGAAGCCCCGAGGATAAACGCTCCTATCCAGCAGGGAATCTGCTTTTTCAGCCGGTCTCCTTTATAAAGAGGAATCAGCATTATGAGTATGGCAGGTATGGTAAGGAAAACGGTCAGGTGATGCAATCCGGCGCCCAAACCGGCCAGGAACGCGATTAAGAAGGGATAGCGGCGGAAGTTAAGGCGTGAATCTCCGCTTCTTATGGCAAGGTATAAAATTGTGGAAATTAGCAGTAAATTAGGATAGTAAACTTCGGCGCGCAATGCCTGGTTCAGCGAACTGTAACATCCGGCGGCGGCGAAGATTATGAGGAATAAAGGATTCTGCCATCCGTCAATATTGATCCGGAAATGATTCTGTATTTTTCCCGCAAGGTTGATAGCCAACTGGTATAGCATGAATATGGTCAGGGTCCCGGTTATTGCCGAAAAAAGGTTCATCCCCGCCGCGGGATTAAACCGGGTAACCAGCGTAACCAACTTTCCCAGAAGAATATATAATGGGAAACCTGGCGAATGGGGAAGCCCCAACGTATGCGCCGCCACGGTCAACTCCGCTGAATCCCAATAGTAAACGGCAGGGCACAATTTGTAATAAAACATTACCATGACCCCGATAATCAGAAGAATCGATTCCGAAGCCAACAGGCCTGGTGGGGCGACGGCTGACAATTCCTCGGGAGGTTTCCACCGCCTTTCGTGAGACTTCCTGATGGATTCCCGTTTTTCTTTTATCGCTTTCAAATATTACTCGACTTTAGCTTTCTCTTTTAATTTGTATCGGTCGATTTTGCGATACAGGGTAGATGTATCAATTCCGAGTATTTTGGCGCTTTTTGCCTTGTTCCACCCGGTCTGGTTCAATACATAGAGGATATAAGCTTCTTCCATAACACTCAACGGCGGCGGGGAGCTTTCGAATTCCGCTGATTCCGGGAGGGGCGGGCGGCCCCCGGTTCCCCGTATTTTATCGGGCAGATCTTCCGGATTAATCTGGTCGTTTTTGGATAAGAGTACCGCCTGCTCCATAACGTTTTCCAATTCGCGGACGTTACCGTGCCATTGGTAGTTATTAAGTACATTTAGAGCCGCTTCTGAAAGCCGTTTTTGTTTACTTCCCAATTTTTTGCTGAATTTCTCGATGAAGTGGGCGGCCAACAGCGGAATATCGCCTTCCCTTTCCCGTAGCGGCGGGATATTTACCGGAAGGACATTCAAACGGTAAAAGAGGTCTGCGCGGAAATTGCCGGCATCGACTTCCGATTCCAGATCGGAATTGGTCGCGGCGATTAAACGGATATCCACCGGAATGGGCGTGGTGCCTCCAAGTGGCGTAAGCTCTCTCTGTTCAAGAACCCTCAGCAGTTTGACCTGTATCGATTGGGGAGTTGTACCTAACTCATCGAGGAAAAATGTACCGCCGTCCGCGGCTTTTAATTGACCGATTTTATCCTTTCCCGCTCCCGTAAAGGCGCCTTTTTTATACCCGAATAATTCCGATTCAAGCAGTGTTTCCGGGAGCGCCCCGCAGTTTATAGATATGAATGGTTTGTCCGCCCGCGGTGAAAGCTCGTGTATGGCCCGTGCGATAAGTTCCTTGCCGGAGCCGGATTCGCCTGTTATCAGCACGGTGCTGTCGGTGGCGGCTACCCTCTGGACTATCTCCTTGAGTTTTTCCACCTGGGGAGAGTTGCCTATAAATTTGCTCAAGCCCTTTGATTCAGAGAGTTGACGCCGCAACTCGCGGTTCTCGTCGATAACCCGCCTTTTCTCGATACATTTGCGGATAGTGTACTTAACTTCATCGACCTTGAAAGGTTTGGTGATATATTCGGACGCTCCCTTTTTTAACGCATCGATTGCCGATTCCACCGAACCGAACGCGGTCATGATGATAAAATCAATATCGGGCTGGCGCTTTTTTACCTTCTCCATTAACTCGATACCGGTCATCTCCGGCATCATTAAATCAGCGATTACCAGGTCAAACTCGGATGTTTCGCCCTTGTTGGCCAGTTGGATGGCTTTCTCGGCCGAGGTGTCGGAGGAAACTTGATAGCCCTCCTTCTGGAGCATGATTTCCATAAACTGGCACATGCTCTGTTCATCGTCGATAATTAATATTTTAGCGTCATTCATAGGGTTAGAGCCGTTAAGTAATTGTTATCTATTACTTCGGCATAACCCGAATGCGATTGAAGTTATGGGATGTTTTTATATAACTTATTATCCGATATCGAGGAACTTTTCGCCGGCAAGGTATTCGGCAATGTTGATATTTTTAAGGTTGCGCAGAGAAGAGATAACATCCTTTATTCGCAGGGTGTTATCCTCGATCATTTTTACCTTCCTGCGGATGTCGTCGCTCAACTCGTTGTCTTTCAGTAAAATAAGTTGAGCGGCGCCTAATATTATTGCCAGCTGGTTGTTAATATGGTGGTTTACTGTTGCCGCTGTAAGTTTTACAAGTTCGTTTTTATCGCTAACCGCCAACTGCTTGTAACTGGAAATCAATAAAAGTAGAGCCGCCGAAAGCTTAAATTGGTTATCATATTCAGAAATCAGGCGGTTTAAGGCCTGTATGGATTTCTGGGAAATGGTCCCGACGGTTATGAGCATGCAGTAACCATAACACTGTTTTTTGCCCTTGAGGGGCGTTAACAGGAAATCCGAAGCGCCATAACCATCGAGCTCGCACAGGAACTGTTCAGGTAAATTAAGTTCCGATATTTTACCGGTTGATGTCTCGTCTTTCTTGCCGATAAAAAACTCTTCCCCGTTTAATGAATGGTCGGGATTGAAATCGGAAAGCATCACCGATTGGTTCTCTCCGGCGACATAAATATCAACTGTATTGGAGTCCGGAAGGGTATATATTAAACATGCCGCCGGAAATGCATAGACGGTAGATGCCTTCTTGAAAAAAGAGTTTAGAACCTGCCGGGGGCTTCCTGAAATACTGGGAAATGCCTGAATCGTCGACGATTCGGTCAGGGAAGCTCTTGCGGCCGATGACGCTATTATATTAGCGCATATATTCAGCGTCTGGTTTACGGTTCTGGACAGTTTTAAATCCGAGCGGGAAATCGCTATAAGGATACCATAGTTTTCACTGTTAAAAATCAATCCCTTGCACAGCATGCGTAATTTGGGGACAGTATTCAGGCTGAATTCGCCGCTGCCTATCTCGATTTTGGGATTGCCGTTGTCGGAAATTTCCGGCTTAAGGTAATTATGAAGCAGTTCCCTGGTTGTCTCCAGAAATTTTACATTTCCCGCGGCGGCAATTCTCGAACTGTGATATTTGCGATTACGAAGCAGCAATCCGATGGTATACTCCGGGAAAATCCCGGCAATAGCCTGAACTATATCCTCGGCAATAATCTCCGCTGAAAACTCCGAACAGAAATTTGACAGGTTCGATAGTAATTCGAGATGAGAATATGGATTGTCTTTGGAATCGCACATTTTTCGAGGTCATCCCAAAATAGATAGTGTTAATATTACATTATAAATATATAAAATATAGCCTGAAAAGCAAAATCAAATTGTGAGGCAATATAGAGCGGGAAAAATTATAAAACAAATAGATTTTTACAATAGGATACAAAAATATGCTTCAAGGTCGTTTACATAAATGTCGAAATAAATGAAAGAAATTACTTGCGCATGGATTAACGCGCAAATATATTAGAAGCTTATTGCCGAAGTGGTGGAACTGGTAGACACGCTGTGTTCAGGGCGCAGTGCTCTTTGGGGCGTGTGGGTTCAAATCCCACCTTCGGCATTTTTTTATGCCAGGAATTTATTCCGCTATATTTTTTCGAGAGAACGTTGTTAATCTATATAACCGAGGGCTTTCAACTGGGCTTTAGTCGCCGGGTCGAGTTCCACGCTTATCCCTTCCACCGAATTTGCCTTCAACGCATTAACCATATTAACCAGGGAATCTTTTAGCTCGGTTACCCGTTGGGAATATTCCGGGGCGTTGGCCAGGTTATTCTGCTCCAGCGGGTCTTTATCCAACCGGTAGTAACCAAGCGGCGGGATACTTCTCAGCTTTTTTTCGACCATGCTGTCGGGAAGGTCGCTGGAATACGCGATATATAATTTTTCATCGAGGTCCCGCAAACTACGTGAATCATGTTTCTTGTTGGTATGCGAAATCGTCCATTCCCAGCTATCACGGTTGAGCAGGTCAACTCCTTCCCAAGTGCCGGGTATCTCAGTTCCGAGATAGGAAAGTAATGTCGGAGCAAGGTCTATCGACTGGACAAGCGAAGAATCAATGGTTCCACCCATCTCCGAGAAGGGAAACTTTATCAGCATCGGTATGCGGATGACTTCATCGTAAAGGGTACGGGCGTGAATCCATCCCTGGTGTTCGTAGAACTCCTCGCCATGGTCGGATATTATGGCGATCAATGTACTGTCGTACAAGTTAATCTCTTTCAGGTAGTCCATTAAATTACCGAGCGCCTTATCGGTGTAAACCACTTCCTGCCTGTAAACTTCCTTTATCCTTTCGATATCCTCGGGAGTGGGGTTTTGGGGATCAAAATGTTCGGGTTTGTAAGGATCGTACTTAACACCGTTAAACGGATGAACGAAGTATGGGGAGTGAGGATCCATATAATGTAAAAAGAAAAAGAACTTCTTATCCCGATTTGTAGAAATCCAATCGATTACCCTTTGAGAGGTCGCGACGCCATCAAGATAATACAGCCGGGTTATCTGCTTGGGGCTGGATTTGGATAGAAAAAATGCCAACAACGGCCTGTGCAGGGAAAACAACCTGAAGTCCGATTTGGGAAGCTCTTTCATCTTTTTAAATGGAAAAAGGCTTTGATAATGGTTAAATCCCTGGTGGAAATTGTTGGCAACGCCGATATGCAGATTATTGTGATAACCAATAGTATAATAACCGAGATCGCGCATTATCTCGCCAATCGTGGATACTTCCGGATTTAAGACGTCATATTCGGTAAGGGCATTGTGCTGGAAGGGATACATTGAAGTTATTATGCTGGCTATGGACGGTTTCGTCCAACTGCAGTTGGCTATGGCGTTCGGATAGTAAATCCCATCCTCGGCGAACTTGTCGAAGTTTGGGGTGTCAATATCGTAACCGGTCAGGGAAAGCCAGTCGAATCTAAGGGCATCAATAATGATAAATAATACATACGGTTTGTCGGAAACCTTGTCGTTTTCCGACATATCGTATGGCTCAAATTTTACGTCGGAGCCGGTTGTGGAAAACGCCGAAACTGATATGATGGCAGTGATTAGTACGTATAAAATTACCCCTGAAAACTGCCAGGGGATTTTAATAAGCCGGGAAAAGTTCCTGAACAGCAATAGCATTCCCAGGCCGGCAAAGAAAAACAGGGCTACAAAAACAAGCGATAACAAGTATGACAGAAGCATGGACGAGGGGAATCCAAACTGTTGAAATATGACTTTCGGAATAATACTGAATATCATTAAAACCAGGGTCGCGGTGAAATAAATATTCGATAATCCTTTGGTGCGGTAAATTCCCTTAATAAACAATGAAAGTATACCTATTATAATGGAAAACAGGAAAACCGCTACCGTTCCCAGAAAGGGATAGAAGAACAGGGACGAGCGCATCAGGACCCTCTCGGTAACGATGCTAAGATAGATGGTTTCCCCGATACCGGCAACCGCTCCGGCTAAAAAACCGGGAACGAGGGTATTAATAATATACTTGTAAATTTTAATAATCATAGATGGGTTTTCCGACGACATACCGTAATCTCCGGGAGCATTCATATTTAATATCCAACAGGCAATGAATATAGATGATGTGCATTAATGAAACAAGCTAAAAATCCACAGCTAATTCGATTACTGTAGTTCAATAATCCGATTTGAGGAAGGGAATTTCCTTGAAGCTGATGTTACGAAGGTATCGGGTTAAAGATGTTTGCAGTAATTGATTCCTCAATTACTGCCAGCCTGATTACCGCCCGTAAACTCGTCCTTTAAATAATCGCGGGCCGCGTTGGTGGTTGAATCAATTCCGGTCAGGTATTCAAAAGGTTTTTCGCTGTCAAATGCCATTATCGAATGGCATACCGTGCAATCATTGCTTATATGATTACCATATCTATCGGCAAGCCGTGAGTTATGGCAGCGGAAACATCCGAAATTACTGCCTTTGTGACCGATATGAGAACGGTAACTTCCCCAGGTGATATTCATCTCCGGGTGAATATTTCTCCTGTAAGCATCGCGTAAAACCATTATTGTTGAATCGATCTTCTTTTCCTCCCGCTTGGACAACAACCTGTAGTTTTCCTCATAAAAGTTACGCAGATTATACCCAATTCCGTCGAGAGCCATCTGGGTATCAGCTACAGAAACGGTTAGAGCGTCATAGGCCTCCCGGGCTATATAAGGCAGTTTTTCACTAATCAAGCCGGAACTTATACGGTCGTTTACCGCGCCGACCGGGTCTTCGTAAATATGGGTAGCGCGGTTATGGCAATCCACGCAGTCCATGATTCTGATTTCGTTTGGTTGAACTTCAATGGATTCGTATTCCGGATTGGTGAAACGGCGGTAGGAGCCATCGACCTGTTTTAATTCCACCCAGATTATCTCCTCGCGGCGGTCCTCAAGGGAAGCGTAGCGTACTTCGTTCTCGCTGGCAATATGCCAGTGTATTCCTTTTCTCTTTCCGGGTGGTCCGGTATCAATTTTAAGGCTGAGGGTCGTATATCGCGGTGTAGAATTTTCATCATGCTGATAATGGGTAATTGTTTTTATCTTCTGCCCATAGAATTTCTGCGGCCAATGGCATTTCTCGCAAGTTTCCCGCGCCGGTCTCAATTGGTGTACTGGTGTGGGAATCGGTTTTTCGTACAGATTGAAAGTTACCGATAGCACCTGGTAAAGGCCGTTCAGTTTAGAATTTATCAACGCGTCGACTCCTTCGCCGACATGGCATTCCACACAGGCTACCCGGGCATGGGGCGACTCCTGGTATGTTGCCCATTCAGGATTCATCACGCTGTGGCATGCCGTTCCGCAGAACCGGGCCGAATCCATGAAATGCATGGTTTGAGCGCTGGCGGCTATCATAAAAATTACATTCACCAGTGTCAGTAAAATTACAATCCGGAATACTTTGGAGCCTAAAATTTCCGCCCGGCTTTCATCCGGGTTGAACCTTTCGTTTAACAGCTCGCGGGATGATTTGCCCGTACCCTTTTGATACTTGAACCAGCCTATGGGAATTAGTATCAAGCCGATTACGAAAATGGTCGGGAACAACATATAGGTAATCAAGCCAACATAGGCATTGGTAAGCATCCCTGACAACCGGGCGATTTCAAGGGCGATAAAGGTTATAAATGATGAGCTGGTCAGGATCACTCCCAGTTTTCCTACCCAGTTTACGGAAACACCCCGTACAAAATTCAGGTACCTGATGAACATAATCCTTACCGCCTTTCGAAGTATTTTCCGTAGATGTCTTGAAGTTTACCGGAACGGATTGCATCGCGGAGTTTTTCCGTATCCTGGTTAACCCATTTATGCATCGGATCTTCCTTCAACATCTTATCTATATAGGCATTCACTTCCGGGTTATCATACTCGCGCGCTAAGGGGATATATTCGAGATAGAAATGTTTTATCACCTCGTAAATTCCATGCCACCAGGTATAGTCGGGTCCCATCATAGCCGCGCCATGCCTTGCCCGGCGGCCTTCATGGTGCCATAACTCCCAATAGACCCACTCGATCTCGTTGCTGAAGGCGGCTTTATGCTCCAGCAGGTCAAGCTTTTTAATAATCTCCATGATTTCAATCATCGACTTCATGAATTTATCATTATACAGCCGCACCACCGCGTCGAATTGGTAATAATGGCCGTCCACGAACTCCTGGCCGTGACAATTAGTACATACATCCTTCATATTATTACGCTTTACCTGCCAGTTATCCTTGTGGACAGAAATTATGGGACGTAATGTCCAGCTAATTCTCCTGCCGACGTCATGGGACATCTTCTGCCCGGGAGTAGCCGACATATGACAGGTTGCGCATGTCGGAGCGATATAGTAATCCTCGCCCACGACCCATTTATCCGAATCAAGGTTCATCTTAACGATGTTAGTGTAGTAGGTGTTGCCGTGTTTCGATTCTTCGTAAACCTCTTTTTGGGGATGGTCGGGGCCGAGGTGGCATTTCGAGCATGATTCCGGTTGTCTCGCCTGCGCTTTGTCGAACACATGCCTCGTATGACAGGCGTTGCATGAGCCTTTTGAGCCATCGGGATTTATCCTGCCGATACCGGAATTGGGCCAGCTTTTTGGGGATAATTTGTTAGGCGAATTACTATCGATTTTTACCCTTGTGCCGTGGCATCCTTCGCATCCCATTATGGCAACCGGTTCGCCGCCGCCGACATGGGCGAGATACGCGTCATTGCTTTCAAGTATCATTCCGGCGTTGGCATGGTAAGAATTGCTGACTTCCTCGGTTTCATTTGGATGGCAGTTGCCGCAGTCTTTCGGCGTTACCAGGGTCGCGATTGTGGCATTATAGTGTTCAAAGGCGTCTTTATCATCTGATTGGGCTTTATGGCAGTCAATGCACGTTACCCTGTGCTTTGCGTGTCCGGAATTTTCCCATTGCATGTATAAACCGGGCGAAACCTCTTTATGGCAGGTCATGCACCTGCCCGCGGCGTTATTCTGTTGTGCTGATATAAATGAAATTGGAAAGATAATCGAGAATAAAACAACGGCTAATATTGATTTGAACATACGAACCTCCTCGAACATATTTGGATTAACATCATATCTGTATTTTTAAATCAAATGAAACGATCTTAATCATCACTGTAACCCTAACATATTTATTATCAATATGGTAGGTAAAAATTTATTTAATTGCTCGGGATTGCGGTTTTTATAATTCGTATCTTTGCTTCATATGCCGTGCTCGTAGTTAATTTATCTAAGTTATAATGTTGAAATCCTATGAGTACTGACGGATTCTGTCAGTGATCTTCATTATTGTAAATAACTGGGCGATTACGTTCTGTTCCAGTAACTCAAAACTTTAAAATAATAAAAGAGGAGGCTGAAATGGCTGATGTATTCACGGGCAGTGAGGGCGAGCGGATAACTTCCGAAGAAGCGAAAAAGATGAG
>WJIJ01000075.1 GCA_014730345.1 Candidatus Zixiibacteriota bacterium
ATACACCATCCTGCGAACCTCCGATTGCCCCTGGACGCTTAATTTATAGAAATAAATCCCCGAACTATATTTTGAAGCTGACCAGGTTACCGTATGCTCCCCTCTCTCCACACGTTTATCTATAAGAGTTTCTGCCTTCTGACCCAATATATTGAAAACCTCCAACCGCGTGTGAGCTTCTTTTTCCATCGGTTAATAACCTTTAAAATCCGTTTTAAGATGCTTGCTGTTGCTGTTGTTTTAGATCAAGTGCTGTCATTCGAGCTAAGAAGTCTGCGCACCTCTCGCTTAAGACGGGGAATTAACAATTTGGGGAAATATTATTCGAAAAAATCAAAGGGCTGAGTGCAAAAATTAAAGCGTCAAACGGGGACGTTTGACGCCACGATTTTACAAAATACCGCACATCGGCCGAGTGAGGGGACTCGGCGGCACATATATGGATTCCCGCCCTTGATAGCCTCTGGCTATTTCGCGGGAATGACAAAGTAACCCGGCGCGTGGGGACGTGCGCCGGGTACAGATTGAATATCTTTTTTTGTATTACCGTGCTAATTTGCTACGCTTCCGCCTCCACGAAAAACTTCCTCGACGCCCAGTAGACAACCCCCAGACCAATCACCAGCAAGACCGCGAATGGGATAACAGTACTCGCCTGGAAAAACGAAGGCATATCCGAAAGTTGAAGCTGGGGCTGGAGATAGGCATGGCGAAGAATATCGCGCATAATAGCCATGATGATCAGCACTATAAGCAATGTTACCCCGGAACCGATAACGAGGCCGCGGGGATTATCCCTCCTGCCGGCCCTGCCGAGCATCATTATTATTCCCAAGGGGAGTATCAAGCCGATGGCGAAAAGAATTGTGCCGGGGATATGACGTCCCATGAACAACAATGCCTTATCAAGCGGCATGGTAATCAACCAGAGGGTTCCCAGCAAATACTGCGCGAAAGTGAAAATTAAAAACATCTTCGCGCCATAACTAATGGCTTTCTTGCGGAAGTCAGAGTCGCGTTTTTCAAATGCACCTAAAAAGACTATAAAACAGGACACAACCGCCAGGGCGCCGTTCAAGAAATGCAGGTAGCGGGGGAATAATGTCGGTTCGGCAAGGTTCAGGTTCCACCCGGAAGCGTCGGCAAAGTAGATCGGTCCCCAGCGTTCGGGAGTCAGCATAAGGCTCATGACATTGGAATACATGAAACCAACGATAATAAAACACAAAGCCCCCAGCCAGCCGACAAGCGCGCGGGTGCCGCTGTTCAATTTCTCGAAACGGAATGAATTTATATATGACAGGTAATAGCCAATCATGATCAGGATGATAACCGATAACCATGGATAGGCCATTATAATCGACGCGCTGTAAAAGTACTGTCCGAAGAGAGTCTGCACAAAAAGCAATGGCGCTATGCCCATGGTAATAGCCAGCGCGGTTACCGTGGGAATGATTTTAGTCAATTTTCGGGTCAACTGCTCATGGAACTGCCCGCCTCGGAAATAGGAAACGCCGGCCATTATCAACCCGCCGAGCATTATGTTCATAGGGATGATATGCAGGACAAATGTCAGCAGGAGCAGGAATTTCAACAACCACCAAGGCGCCGGAATCGGCAATGGGTCTATTTCCGGAATATAATTAAAAAATTCGTTCATTATTCCACCTCCTCGGCTGAGAGATTGGCAAGGTAATCGGCGAGCATTATCCGGGCATCGTCGTTGACCGTCAGGGGAGGCATGTTACCGGCAAGCTCCTCGAGCATCAGCAGGAATGTTTCATTGAGGTCATCAGCGGAGAAACCTTCGACCATGGGGACAATATCCCGGTAGCCTCCAACCGTATGGCATAAACCGCAACGGTCATCGAATACCTCCTTTCCGGAGGAGTAATCCCGGGAGTCCCCGGCGATAGTATGCAGGTATTCGGTAATGTGATGACGTTCGGCTGTGGTGCCCACAAACGGCGGCATCTGCCCGCGCAGGCTGTCGAGCACGCCGGTTACTTCGTAGATGAACTCCTTATCCCATCCGCGGACGCGATGATTCAAGCCCATGTAACCTTCGGTAACCGAATGGCAAAGCATGCATTGAACCCGAAAGACCTGTCGTCCCATCTCCACCGGGTCTTTGCTGTCGCGGGCGTCATCGGAAATCCATTTTGCCCAGACCAGCACCCCGTTTTCATTGATTTCGTCCACTTCTTCCGGGTAGATGCCATTGGTGTAGATGTATCCCGTAATCCCATAAGGTTTGCGCACCGATTCGCGCACCCATTCAGTAGCCCCGAAAACTCCTAACATCAGCAGGGCTACAATCAACGCCACCGGCGTGTAGTTAAACCGCGGAATCAGCAGGGAGGTTACTGCCACAATGGCAATAACCGCGATGGAAAGCACATAGAAATAAGAGAGCATATTCTGAGTTATGGGGATTGCGCCCTGCGCGGCGATAAGCGCCGATTCGGGCATAGCGTTCCAGTACCACATCAGCGACAACCCGGTAAGCACACTTCCCGCCAGCACCCATATCCCCGAGTAACGGGTTATCCGCCAGCGGAAGGGCCCGCGCTTGAGCAGTGAGGCGGTGAACAGGGCGTAAACTCCGGCAAGAGCGAAGCTCCAGAATGTTCGCGCTACCAGCGACGGCCAATAAGTGGGGTTGAAAAATCCCTCCCAGAAATTACGGGTCTCCAGCCATGTGCCGGGAGTCAGCATGAAGGTTACTATGCCATTGATAATCACCAGTGAGAACCACGCGGAAATAAAATAAACCCAGCCGAGGGCGAGATGCGAACGGCGGTCGAGGCGGTCCCATGTGTAATAATAGATCAGCCCGACGATTATCTCCACGATGAAGAAAACCCATTCGATAGCCCATCCGAAGACAAAGCCATGAATAAGCGAGCTGGTTGCCGCGGGATTGATAAGCCCGATAACGAACCATATCCCCACGCCGGTAATCGCTCCAAAGACCACCGAGAGCAGGATGAAGATAAGGCTGTGCCTCTTGAGAAAATCAAGCAGTTCCTGGTCGTTGTCCCGGTATGCTTTTCGCTCGGTCAGAACCAGGAAAAGCCCGGTGCCGATGGCAAAGTGGGAGACGAAGACATGGAGTGTGGCCACCACGGCGATGAGAATGCCGGGGGCGAAACCGATATCCCATACAGGAAAGTTCAAAACGTCCTCCGATATATGAAAGTAATTCTTACATTATTGCCTGGTTTATTGATAATAAGAGCGGATTTCATGATTTGAGGATATTACACGCAAGGGGGAAAAGCAAGGGGAAAAGTAGG